>JAAZVO010000022.1 GCA_018623405.1 Crocinitomicaceae bacterium | reverse complement strand
TTTAAGGTTTTCCAGTGCTTCGTGCTCAAACATTTGATTTAAAGCATTCACACTAATTAATGGAATACCCAACGCCATACAAATGCCTTTTGCGGTAGAAACACCAATGCGTAAACCTGTGTAAGAGCCGGGCCCCTTGGTTACAGCAACAGCTTGAATGTCAGATTTTGGAATTTCGTGCAATCTTAACAGCTCATCGATAAATACCGAGAGATTCTCAGCGTGTGAGTAGCCATCATTTTCCTCAATAAAAGCTTTGCATTTGCCGTTTGCAATTAACCCTACCGAACAATTGGTAGTACTAGTTTCAATAGCGAGAATGTAGGTCAATTAATCTTCTTTTTCGAAAAGTTTATCTTCTTCTACCACAATAATTTCATCTTCATTTTCCAGCTTTTTGGAAACTGCAGAATATGGTGCAAAAATAACTTCATCCCCTTCTTTTAATCCCGATAAAACCTCAATATTTTTACTGTCTTGAATACCGGTTTTTACAGGAACTTTAATTGCCTTGCCTTCTTGGTGTACAAAGCAAACTTCTATTAGCTCTTCATCTTCTTTGTTTTCTGAGGTGGTATCTTCCCGTAAGGTAACCGCCTGCAGGGGTACAAGCAAAGCGTTAGATTTTCTTTCGGTTTTAATATCAACCGAGGCGCTCATGCCGGGTCTAAATGGAGATAGGTGTGGATTAGCATCATCAATTAAATCTTCATAGCTAGACCTAAGAATTCTAATTTTCACCTCAAAACTTGTAACCTGATCAGCACTCATTGCATTGTCTGATTGTGCTGAGTTTGCAATTTCCGTAACAACGCCATTAAACCTTCTTTCTAAGTAGGCATCCACTTCTATTTCGGCGGTATCGCCTAAAGCTACTCTAATAATATCACTTTCGTTTACATCTACATTAACTTCCATATTTTGAAGATCGGCAACACGCATTATTTCTGTACCCGACATTTGTGATGTACCCACTACCCTTTCGCCCTGCTCAACAGAGAGTTTGCTTACTACACCATCCATAGGAGAATAAATGCTTGTACGTTGAAGGTTTTCATCAGCCTCGCTTAAAGCTGCTTTTGAGCTTTTCACATTATACTCAGCCCCTCTTACGCTTTCTTCGCTTGCCTCTACCTCGGCTTTAGCCACTTCATACTCTGCCTTAACCGCATCAAAATCTGCTTGCGAAATGGCTTTTTCATCAAAAAGTTGTTTGTTCCTTCTAAAGTTTGCCTCAGAGTTAATTAGCCTAGCCTTGGCTTGAGCCAACCTAGCTTTGGCGTTTGCTAAATTGGCATTAGAAGAATTTAGCGCTGCTTCCATCCTATCGCGGGTTGACTTCAAAATATCGGGATCAATTTTGGCCAATAAATCTCCCTTTTTAATTTTTTGCCCTTCTACTACAGGAAGCTCAATTATTTCTCCAGGCACATCTGGTGTAATAATTACCTCTACCTCTGGTTGTACCTTACCATTTGCTGATACGGATTCTACTACCTTCCCAAACACTGCTTTTTCTACGGCTACTTTAGTTCCTTTCTCTGATACTTTTCCTTTTATGATGGCGGCAACAAGAAGAATTATTAAAACTCCTCCACCAATAAACATCCATTTCTTTTTCATAGGGGTTACAATTTGGTTAGGTTAAAAAGCAATGGCCTTGCCCTGATAAAAATCTAATATTTTTTGCTTGAAGATATAATCGTATTTAGCTCTTAAAAGGTCAGATTCGGCTCTGGTTAATCTGTTTTTTGAGTCTGTTAAATCAACGGCATTTATCATTCCTACATCATATCTTTTTTCCATATAAGTATATGATTCTCTGAGGGCCTTTACCGCTTTTAAGTTAGACTTATAATTCTTTAAAGCTGCAACTGCATCAGCGTAGGCCTGTTCAATAGTTTGGCGCACTTGATTTTTGGTTAACTCATAAGCCAACTCTTGGTTTTCAGCACTTATTTTGGCCTGAGAAACGCCACTGCTTATTTGAAATCTGTTAAATATTGGAATATTCAGTGAAACCCCAACAGATTGGTTAAAGTTATCGGAAAGTTGATCTGTAAAGGGTTTGGTTTCTGTTCCTGTTGGAATTTGAACTACGGTAGAAACCGGCTCGCCCGAAGCGGTAGTACCCACAGGTACAGTTTGGGTAGTTGTACCCGTAATATTTTGATTTAAACCTGAATACCCCGAACCTAATGAACCAGATAAAGTAAGCGATGGATAATAATTTGCTTTGGCTGCATTTACCTGCTTTTCGGCACCTAACATTCTGTTTTCAGCACTTTTAATATCCGGTAATGAATTTAGGGCTTTATCATATACTTGACCGGGAGTACTTTCTACCTTGGTATCATCAGAAATTTCGATGTTTGGCTTTACTACCCTAAGATCTTGCTCTGAAGGCAGTTGCAAAATCTGTTTTAAGTTTAAATAGGCAATATCTAGGTTATTGAGGTTTTGGGTAAGTACAAGCTCTTCTGATGCTAATTGTGCTTCCACCTCGTATAACGAACCTTGTGGCAAGGTTCCGGCGAGCACCAATTTCGATGTTCTTTCCACCTGCTTTGCCGTAACTGCTACTTGTGAGCGAGCAGCTTCTACTTGCTCATCGAAAAACAGAATTTGCAAATAAGCCGAAGCAATGGCAAGGGTAATATCGTTTCTACTTTTATCTAAATCGTACCGGCTTGCTTGTAGCTCATATTCACGTTGTTTAATGGTGTTGTAGTTACGCATGCCTGAAAACAAATTCATGTTGGCTTGTACCCCCAATGAATTACTTCTTACCCTTTGCGTAGCAAATTGGTTGGTAAACGGGTCGATGGTTTGCCCAAAGTTGTAGAAGTTAGTGGCAAAAGCATTTAAATTGGGAAGGTTTGACCCTTTAGATTGGGTGAGGTTTTCTTCGGCAATTCTAGCTGATAACTCACTTTGTTTAATAGTGAGGTTATTTTCTAAGGCATAGTTAACACACTTCTCTAATTCCCAATATTCTTGTGCATTCAAACTAGCAAAAGAAACAAGGGCTAAAGCAGTAAAAAAAAGTTTTTTCATGACAGGGTACATTACACAACAAATGTAGTTTTTCGGTTATGAGTTATACCTAAAACTGAATAAAAGGAAATAGCTTGAAAAGATTGGTAAAATGAGAGGTTAAACGGAAGGCGCTTTGCGAATTATGAATTATGAAAAACTAATTTTAAATAGTGTAGCTTAGGTAGATGATGCATGCTAATTAAAAATGATTTTCACTTACTTCTAGAAGATATGAATGGCCATAATTGGCTGGGATTTTACTTCTAACCTCAGTTGAGCGAGACCAATATTTGTTATTGATGGGATCATAATTTAATGGCACACCTAGATTGTTATAAATTTCAAGATGAATTAAGTAGTCACCCAAATTCTCAGGATTTTTCACTCCTCCTCTTTGAGCTTCCTGCAATACTTCTCCTTGTGCTCCACTCGCTATTTTTAAGATTACTGTATCAGATGACCAATTCACGGATTTTACAAATATTTGGGTACTGCAGTTATTCCTTACCTCAAAATAATAGTCGGTGTTGCCTTCGCATGATACTAAGAAAAAGCCGCAAATAATTATGGAAACAAAAGCTATAAATTCATTCATGCATCCAAATATCATTAAAAACCCGAGTTAATTTAATACCAAAAAATGGGGATATTAATACCCCAAATTTGGTCCTAACCATTTCTCTATTTCTTCTATACTCATTTGCTTACGTTGGGCATAACTCTCTACTTGGTCTTTGGTGATTTTGCCTAATCCAAAATATTTGGAGTCAGGATGACCTATGTACCAACCGCTTACGGAAGCAGCTGGAGTCATAGCGAGATTTTCAGTTAAGCTCACTCCAATTTTTTCTTCAGCCCCAAGAAGTTTGAAAAGTTCAATTTTCTCAGTGTGATCAGGGCAAGCCGGATAACCCGGTGCAGGCCGTATACCTTTGTATTTTTCTTTGATGAGAGCTTCGTTGTCTAAACTTTCTGATGGTTCATATCCCCATAATTCTTTTCTAACTTTTTCGTGCATCATTTCAGCTAACGCTTCAGCTAGCCTATCGGCGAGAGCTTTTAGCATAATGGAGTTATAATCGTCATGACTGGCTTCAAACTCCGCAATTTTGGTTTCTATGCCCAAGCCTGCGGTTACGGCAAAACCACCAAAATAATCTTGTTTGGGAGAAACAAAATCGGCCAAGCTCAAATTGCTTTTCTCATTTTGTTGGCGCAGCATGTGAAAGGCAGAAAATTGCTTTCCGTTTTCATCAAAAAGCAATACATCATCTCCACTTTGTTTGGCCTGCCACAATCCCACAACAGCCTTAGCTTGCAACCAATTCTCATTGATGATTTGGTTGAGCATTTTTTGGGCATCGTTAAAAAGCTTGGTGGCTTCTACTCCAACCACCTCATCCTCTAATATTCTAGGATATCTGCCATGCAACTCCCACGTGATGAAAAAGGGTGTCCAATCAATGTATTTGGAAACTTGCTTGAGGTCAATTTCGTCTATTACGGTAACGCCCAATTTATTTGGTTTAGTTGGCTGATAATTTTCCCAATCGGTTGTCCATCGGTTAGCGAGTGCCGTTTCATAAGGCAACAACTTTTTGTTTTGTTGTCGGGTGGCGTGGGCTACTCGTATCTTTTCATATTGTGTTTTCACATCTGATACAAAGCCTTCCTTTTTTTGACCTAACAGCTGCTCAACCACAGTAACAGACCTTGAAGCATCGTTTACGTGAATGGTTGGTCCTGAATAGTTTTGTTCAATTTTTACGGCGGTATGTACTTTAGAGGTTGTGGCTCCACCAATCAATAAGGGAATATTAAATCCCTCTTTTTCCATTTCCTTTGCAACAAATACCATTTCATCTAAGGAGGGTGTAATCAATCCGCTTAAGCCAATTACATCTACGTTATGTTTTTTGGCTTCTTCCAAAATTTTATTGGCTGGTACCATTACGCCTAAATCAACAATATCGTAGCTGTTGCAAGCCAATACAACTCCTACTATGTTTTTCCCAATGTCGTGAACATCACCTTTTACGGTGGCCATTAACACTTTTCCATTGGTTTGCCCTTCTTGCTTTTCCGCTTCGAGGTAAGGCTCTAAATAGGCCACAGCCTTTTTCATTACTCGAGCACTTTTTACCACTTGAGGCAAGAACATTTTGCCTGTACCAAATAAATCTCCCACAATGTTCATTCCCGCCATGAGTGGACCTTCAATCACTTCTAGTGGTTTGTCATATTTCTGTCGGGCTTCTTCGGTATCTTCCACCACATAGTCAACAATGCCTTTTATGAGGGCATGGGAAAGACGTTCTTCAACGGCTCCTGACCTCCACTCTTCAGCAGCTTTTTCTTTTTTGGTTCCGGTGCCCTTGATAGATTCTGCATATTCAATGAGCACTTCTGTAGCTTCAGCATTGCGATTCAATAAAACATCTTCTACCTTGTCCATGAGTTCTTTGGGCACTTCATCGTACACCTCTAGCAACGTGGGATTAACGATTCCCATGTCCATTCCATGCTGAATTCCGTGGTATAAAAACGCTGCATGCATGGCTTCGCGCACTGGTTGATTACCTCGAAAAGAAAACGATACATTACTCACCCCGCCGCTCACTTTGGCTCCAGGAAGATTTTCTTTTATCCATTTAGTGGCATTAAAAAAATCTAATGCATTGTTGGCGTGTTCTTCCATGCCTGTAGCTACAGGAAATATATTAGGATCGAAAATGATTTCGTGTGGTGGAAAGTTGACTTCCTCCGTTAAGATGCGGTAAGCGCGAGAGCAGATTTCAATTCTTCTTTCCAATGAGTCTGCCTGACCATCTTCATCAAAGGCCATTACAATCACGGCTGCACCATACAATTTAATCAAGTTGGCTTGGCGTTTGAATTCTTCTTCTCCTTCTTTTAAACTGATGGAGTTTACCACCGCTTTTCCTTGTACGCATTTGAGTCCTGCCTCAATAATTTCCCATTTAGAAGAGTCTATCATGATCGGAATTCGAGAGATTTCAGGTTCTGAAGCAATGAGGTTTAGAAAGGTGGTCATGGCTTGTTTGCCATCAATCATGCCTTCGTCCATATTGACATCCAAAATTTGGGCTCCTCCCCGAACTTGGTCTAACGCTACCTCAAGGGCTTCTTCGTAGTTTTCTTCTTTTATGAGTCGCAAAAACTTGCGAGAGCCGGTAACGTTGGTGCGTTCACCGACGTTGATGAAGTTGGAATCGGCTGTGAATTCTAGAGGTTCTAGACCGGAGAGTTTGAGTGGGGTAGTTCCGTAGTTGGGTAGTTTTGTAGCCATTTCGTTTAAATTTTTTTTACCGAAGAGAATTTATAAACCCACTAATCATTTTGGATAATTCTTCTGCCTCTGAATAAACTTCATTAAATATTTTTTCTTCAACATATCCCTTTCGTTTAGCAACAATTAAGCATCCCACAGTCTCAATTAATGACCTTCTTGAATATCTTAGAAATTGGGCAAATTCTTTTTTTGAATTGCCTGCTGAGCCTTCTGCAATATTTAAACAAATAGAGTCACCTGCTCTTCTCATTTGCGAGGCTAATTCAAATTGTTCAATCTTAGGAAAACCTTTGGTTAGCTCCGAAATTGACAGAGAATATTCTAATGCTCTCTGCCATATTTTTAAACTCTCAAACTTAAATGCCATATTTTAACTGTTTTTATTTCATTAAAAAACCTCCATCTATCGAACTAACCAAATACATAACTACTCAACTACAAAGCTACCCAACTACTATAATAACCTTCTACCAGTTCAGCCATCTCCCTGATATGCTCCGGTGTTGTTCCACAGCAGCCTCCTAAAATATTTACAAGACCTTCGTCTATGTACGGTTTTACTTGTTGAGCCATGGTTTTTGGGTCGAGGTCGTATTCTCCAAATTCGTTGGGGAGTCCGGCATTGGGATGGGCACTCACAAAGAAGTTAGATTTTCCATTGATGGCTTGTAAATGAGGTTTGAGTTGCACCGGGCCAAGCGCACAATTGAATCCAACACTCAACAAAGGCATGTGACCAATAGAGATTAAAAAAGCCTCCGGGGTTTGGCCGCTTAAGGTTCTTCCAGATGCATCGGTGATGGTTCCTGAGACCATTATAGGGATTTCCACTTCTTTTTCTTGTGAAGCTTCGTGAATAGCAAAAAGTGCAGCTTTTGCATTCAACGTGTCGAACACCGTTTCTACCATGAGGATATCGGCTCCACCATCAATTAATGCTTCTGCTTGTTGTTTGTAAGCAATACGTAATTCATCAAATGTTACGGCACGAAAAGCAGGATTGTTGACATCAGGCGAGATGGAAGCCGTTCTGTTTGTTGGACCAATGGAGCCTACCACAAATCTTGGTTTTTCGGGAGTTGAAAATTCTACGGCAGCTTCTTTAGCCAATTTTGCAGATTGATAATTGAGTTCATACACCCACTCTTCTAAGCCATAATCTGCTTGGGCAATGGTGGTAGAACTAAAGGTGTTGGTTTCCGCTAAATCTGCCCCGGCAGCAAAATATTGTCTGTGTATATCCTTAATGATTTCAGGCCGAGTAATGGATAGTAAATCATTATTGCCTTTTAATGATTTAGGATGTTCTTTTAGATTGGGGTGATCTCGAAAATCTTCCTCTTCGAGTTTGTGGCGTTGAATCATAGTTCCCATGGCGCCGTCTAATATTAAGATGCGCTCTTTGAGAATAGCTTGTAATTGTTCTTTTTTGGTCATTAAGTATTATTTATTCCCTTTAACAAGTTCTAGGTAAAAATTACATAGAGATTCCTTGCTCGTTCCAAATACTTGGAACTCCAAGGAATGGCGCAATCAAGAAAATGTAAGGAGATAGTTGAGGGTGATGCTTCAACTTATCTCTCCCCGAATAACTCGGGATTGGAATTGGCACCTTTGCATTGCTGCTGGTTGCCAAGGCTTCAAAGGGCCATTCCCTCCACCTTTCTTGATAAGCACTGCGAAGGTAATTATACTTTACTCTTGTTTAGGTGTTTTTTGGGTATTCTTTTTCAGCACTCCTCTAACCCAATATTCAACAGGGTTTAAACTTATTGCCAATGCAATATTCATTAACAATTGAAAAATGGGGACCTCACCAAAAACAGGGACAATAAGTGGTTCAACCAAAAAGATTAGAAACTCAAAAATGGTAATTAACCCAATAAATGTAATTACTGCCGTATACTCTGAATCTCTTTTTGAGCGGTTAAGGTAAATGGTAAAAAAAACTAATAACCCTATAAATCCAAATTGCCCAGCATAATACCAAGGTGTTTGGTACCAAGGGGGAGAAATAGAAAATTGATAAGTTGCCACATTGCTTTCAACATCATAAATATTGGTAGATTTTACTTCGAAAGTGTATTCTCCGGGCTCTAGGTTGGTGTAAACAGCTTTGGGTTCGTTATTAGGTGGCGACCATTCTTCCTCTAAAACTATTAGGTGATATTGATATTTGTGTTTTTCCGGATCGCTTTCTGCAAAGGCAGCAAACTCAAAAGTTAAGTTATTCTCTTCAAAGGTAAATTCAGGGATTTGTTGAGGAGGTTGAAAATCAACAATTCCGATTGAATCTAAATAAAATGCACCACCAAAAATGGTGTTCGTCCTGTTTACCTCAACCCTTCTAATTTGAGTTTTAAATGGTTTTTTGTAATCCTTTTTAATTTTTGGATCATATCTAAAAAGACCTTCAGGACCTCCTAGCCAAACTATTCCATTGCTATCTTCATGAATTGCATGTATTATACCGTCAGTAATGATCTTAAATGGATTAGAGACCCACTCAAATTTTTTTTAGCATCAAAAAATCCGAACTCAAAATCTTCATTTGGTAAAACGGTTATAGCCCAAAGTTTTTCATCTTCTTGGTTTAATAAACGATGGAAATACTTTCTACCAGGGGATGATTTTGTTGTTGGAGTAAATGGTTTAAAACCACCATATTCTTCATCATAGGTAAAAATAGCACTGTCTATTGCAAATAGTGGATTGCCTTGGAATTCAATTGTATAAACTGAGCTTTTAGGTAATAATTTATTAGAGTCTTCAACAATTACAAGTTCATAGGCGAGCGTACTATCTTGTTTAACCCCAATATTTCGCAGACCATAAACCAATCCGTCTCTGAAAGTTCCGGCCCAAAGGACACCATTAACTTCTGTGAAGTTATATATTGCATCAAAATCGTAATTTTCATATCCGGCAAACCAATTTCCATTTTGATATTTAATAAAGCCCAAGCCCGGGTCTAAGCCAATAAAAACTAGAGTTGAATCACTTTTACTTTGGTATAACTTCCAAGGATAGTTTTCAACTATTAATTCAACTTCGCCATTATCTTTAACCTCGTAAATACCATCATTAAACGCCCCTAAAAGGATTTCCTTACCTTCAAATTTAACGGGGAGTAAATCCCAACATTGAAGTGTGTTCAATAAGCTAAATGTAGGTTGACCATTTTCTTTGGTTTTTAATTTAAAAAGCCCTTCATGAGTAGCACAAAAAATTTCGCCCTTGTATCGTACAATATCTTCAATAATTCCTTCTAATCCATTCTCAATTCCGAAATTTGATATCGGCTCAAAAGCATTTACAAAGGCAACTCCATTGCCTAATGCTAGCCTCAATTGACCTCTTGAATCTTTAATAAATTCATTTACGAATGGATCTTTTATCCCTGAATTTTCATTGATTGATTGGGTAATTTTTCCACTTTGATCAAAGACAAATAATCCATCACCATTTGTTCCAAAAGCAAATAAATTTTCACCTATCTTCTTAAAACTTTGAATTGTTGTTTGAGCAATTAATGATTGGAACTTAATTTCCAGTTTCTCAACCGAGAGTTCATTTCCATATGGATTAATTTCAATTAGAAAAAATCCTGATTCAGCTGTGGCTTCAATCAAATGTTCATTATCGAAAATATCTATTCCCACAATTTCATCATCACTAAACTTTTCAGAAAAAGGAATAGGTACAAACTTCCCTTCCATAAACCGTTTCAATCCCTCATTTTCGAAGTTTACATACAAGTTACCATTTGCCACAAATGAACCTAGTAGGCTATTCTCGAAAGGCAAAATCTGAATGGAATCTTTTATGTATAAAAAAAGATGGAAATCGGATTGAAAAACTACTTTATTATCGAGTTGAGTAATATTCCAAACCTCACCAAAGCCTAAAGTATCTGGCAATAAACCACTTAAGTTTTTAGGAGATATAAAGCCTAGAGAATCTGCAGAAAAAAATCCAAACTCCTCCTGCCCTCCAAAGTAAATTGTGCCATCACTTGCCTTGTGCAGAGACCTAACCCTACTATCGTTTGGTGTTTTTATTAATTGGAAGCTTACACCACAAAACCGTCATGAGATCCTTGTGAAGTAATTGCGGTATTATTTGAGTTTGTATCCGAAACGTTTGCAGGTCCCACAGGAAATAAAATACCTGAAATAATTACATTATCATTATTATAATAAGTTATATCTAAGGTGGCACTTGACCCTCCAAATTGGCCTCCAATCGAATAGTGATATTGGTAATTAATTTGAGCATTTAGTACAAAAAAGAAAAATGATGTGATGATAGAGAGTAATAGTTTTTTCATGATAATGGCTTTGAGGATTACTAAAGTAGAAAACTAGACAACCCAAAACCTCAATATTTCAACAAATAATAAAAAAATACAGGAAATACATTAGTTCCCTTTAAGGTGAATACCCTAGTTAGGAAAAAGCTTGATCTTTTCGAAGCTTCTTAAAAAGCAAAACTCCTACCCCAATTAACAGAATGTAGGGTATGCCCATCATATAAACAATTCCATTGTTTAATCCTTTGCCTATATCTGAACCACTAGCGTAAGATGATTCAGCAGCAAACCTACACATGGAGCACTGAGCATCTACATCTAGATTTATCAGAAAAGCTAATAGAATTAATATCAGGAATTTAACTTTCAAATCAATAGGGATAATATGGCGCCAGAAACAAATAAACTAAAACTCCTGTGAAGGTAACATACACCCACATCGGATAGGTAATTTTCACCAACTTTCTATGCCTTTTTACATCTCCTAAAAAACCCCTGTAGTAGGCTAAAAGTATAAACGGAAGTGATACTGCCGCCAAAATAATATGGCTTGCCAAAACAAAGTAATATAGTCCTTTGAAGTCTCCTCCATATTTAGTGTCTTCAGTAAAGTAATGGTATAGCACGTAAGAGAGTAGAAAAACTACAGACAATACCATTGCAGTAGTATTAAGCTTTTTGTGCAGTTCAACTTTCTTATTTTTAATAGCAAACAAAGAGGTAATTAATAAAAGAAAACAAGTTCCATTAATGAAGGCGTTAACCTTTGGCAATACATAAGTAAATGAGGGAACAAACTCTGCTTTTGGAAGCTCATGCAATAGCACTACCAGGGCAAAAACTACAGCCGTAAAAATGTAAATACCCCAAATAATTCTTTTATCTTCTTGCTTAACTGTAATTGCATTCATATCAAGATTCTTTTCGAGGAATAAATTCCTCTGCTTTTAGCACTTTAATTCCATCAATGAGGTCTTTTACTTCCAAGTATTCAATTCCGTTGTAATATCCTCTGATGTGATTGTTTATATCTACTAAAACAAAGGTTGGGCTTCCAATGTTCGGCACAAAATTATCTAATAACAAAGCTGACTCAGCAAATTGCTGACAAAAAGAATTATCTAAAAATGAGATTTTCCAAAAATCATCTTTTGGGGCATATTTATTTATTAATTCGGTTTTTTGACTTTCAGAAAGGGTATTGCCATCAACAATTAAACTAATTAAAACTAAATCGCTTCGGTTTTCAAAACGAAGCTGTAACTGAGCTAATTCACTTGTTAATCGTTCTGAAAAATTACCTCTGCAAGTAAAGCATGTTAAAGAATAAACCTTTGTTTTATTAGCAAGCTCTGAAGAACTAATAGTATTTCCTTGCTGATCTATAAATTGAAAAGAAGGTACTTGATAGTAGGTAGTGTCAACTTTTTTTACCCCTTCTTGAGCCACAAATTGTTTTGGACCAAAATGTGGAAGTCTAATAATATGATGCTTTCCTGTTGAAAGCAAAACATATAATAATGAGGGAAAAAGCAAGACAAGAAAAAGGATTAACCATTTCCTCACCTTTGAATTAGCCATAAATTAAATTCCTAGCGCTTGTCTAACGTTGTAAAGTACGGTAGCGTCGTTTAACAGAATAAACAACAAGTACATAATAAAGAGTGCATAAGGTGCAAGAATAACCCATCTAAGTGTTTTTCTTTCGTCTCCTAAATGCATAAATACCATTACAATGTATCCTGCTTTTACTATTGTCATAATGATGAAAGAAATTTTCACCACGCTCCAAGGAAAACCAATAGAATTCCAAAATACACCTAATAAAACCTCAGCAGCAGTTACAATGGTAAGTAAAGCAGTTACAAACCAAATTTTCTTTCTTATTTTTTTACCCTCTTCTTCTGAATGGTGGGCATCTAATGAATACTCGATAATATCGTCTCTTTCCATGTTTTAACTATTATAGAAGGTAATAAAAGGTGAAAACAAATACCCAAACAAGGTCAACAAAGTGCCAGTACAAACCAACTTTTTCAACCATTTCGTAGTGTCCGGTATTTTCGTACTTGCCTTGTATAACACCCAAAAAAATAATAAAATTAAGTACAACACCGCTAAATACGTGTGTTCCATGAAAACCGGTTACAAAAAAGAAAAACTGAGTGTAGTGAGCAGCTCCCGGTCCACCATCTTTTCCCGGATAAGGATTTTGGGTTAAGGTTGCATTATCTGCCCAAGTAGAAACTAGACCATCGGGGCCGGCAATGTATGAACTCCACTCCCATGCTTGAGAGCCCAAAAAGAATAAACCTCCAATTACCGTAAGGGCCAACCAAATTGCAACACCTTTTCTATCCATTCTATGACCTGCCTCTACCGCAAGAACCATTGTAACAGAACTAACAATAAGAATAAATGTCATTAATGCAACATACATTAATGGAAGGTGGGCGTGGGTAAATGGAAAGTGAAAGAAAACTTCTTCAGAAATTGGCCATGAATCGGCGAACTTATGACGCATAAAACCTAAAGATGCAAGTAACCCACCAAAGGTTAATGCATCAGAGATGAGGAAGAACCACATCATCATTTTCCCATAACTAACACTGAATGGAGACCTACCGCCTCCCCAAAGTACATTTGGCTCTATGGCCTTTGAAGCTTCACCTGACATTCAATAACGTTTTATTCGGTGCAATTTTAACGAATAAAAAGTAAAAAGAGCAGTAAATAAATCCATAAAATGTCTAAAAAGTGCCAGTAAGTTGCTGTAAGTTCTACTCCCACTCTATTTGTTTGACTGTATTTTCCTCTGTAGGCCTTAATAAATGTAAATAAAATTGCTAGCAACCCACCTGCAAGATGAGCAAGGTGAACTCCCGAAATAACATATAAATATGAACCTGCAGCATTACTTCTTGCCCCAGCGAAAAATATTCCTGAATCTACTAAGGCATCCCAAGCAGAAAACTGAGACCATGTAAAACCAATCCCTAAAAGCAAGGTAATTAATAAACCCCTTTGCAAAACGGATTCATTTCCAGCTTTTATTCCATTTTGCGCCCAAAGCATGGTGGCGCTACTTAACAAAATAAAAGCAGTGCTTATGTAAAATTGTATTGGCAACTGAAATTGTAACCAATTGCCTTCTGCTTGTCTAACTATGTAAGCTGATGTTAGCCCGGCAAACAACATAATAATAGTAACAATTCCAATCCAAAGTATTGGTTTGGCAGCTTTGGCTCTTGCAGATTTTAACTCTGATGAAAAATCAGCTACTTCCATAATTTAAATTTTATCTATTAAAAAAACAATTTGCATCAACGGCAAATAAAGAAAGGATGCAAACATTAGTTTGGTGGCTGATTTGTCTTGAAGTCCGATAAATAATTTTAAGGCATACCATGCAAACCAAACTCCTAATAATAACACTACAATGGCTGATATTGTTCCTGTAAGGTTAAATACAATTGGAGAAAGACTAACAGGTATCAAAATAATGGTGTAAACAAAAATTAAGAATGCTGATGTTTTATCTTTCCTTCCCTTACTAGGCAAAAGCGAAAACCCTGCTTTTGCATAGTCTTCATCAACTTTCCATGCAATTGCCCAAAAGTGTGGAAACTGCCATACAAACTGAATGGCAAAAAACAATCCGGGTACCAACCCAAACTGACCTGTTTCTGCAATTACCCCTAACATTGGAGGTATTGCTCCAGGAAAGGCACCCACAAAAACAGCAAAAGGTGTTATTCGCTTAAGCGGAGTGTAAATTGCAACATAAATTACTAAGGCTAGCAACCCTAAAATTCCACTTAAGGGATTTAGAAAAACAAACAAGGTTACTAACCCAATTACTCCTAAAAACATGGAGATGAAAAAACCTTCTTTTTTTGACATTCGGCCTGCAGCCATCGGCCTATCTTGAGTTCTGCTCATCAGTTTATCAAGATCTTTTTCTATCCATTGGTTAAAACCATTTGAGGCTCCGGTTACCGCAAAACCACCAATTACAAGAGCTATAATTTTTACCCAACTTATTGACTCAGCAGCAAAAAAATAAGCTAGCAAAGCTGAGATAACTACTAAAAAAGATAAGCGCAACTTAATAAGCAAGGCGAGGTCTTGAAACTTGCTTTTTACTTCAACTTCTGCAGGAATGGTGACCGCTTTGTTTTCTATCAATTTCTTCTCTTTCAATTTGAGGGCGGCAAAGATACCATTTGTTATACCTTAATCAAAGTGATTTTGTTCACTAAATATCACGATAATCGTTGAAAAGGTTGGAGCGAATACCAATATTGAATAAGTTGAGGTTAAGATTTTTACCGCCTGGTAAATTTTGCTTTAAATGCGTAAACCTAAAGGTGGCAGAAATATTTGTTTCAGGAATGATTAGGTAATTGGCAACAAACCCAATTTTTACCATATTAGACTCTTTTCCTTGAAGCATGTAATTACCAAACTCCATTTCTCGGGTTAGATAGGAATCAAAAATATTTGCTCCAAAATTTTCGTTAGACCAATAATCTAACCCTTGCGATGAAAACTCAGAAAAAACCTCGAAATACCACAAACCATCCACTAAAGAAATTGCATTAAACCATTCAGTAAAATTTGCCCCTAGCGGATGTGCTAACGGCAAATTTCCACTTCCATAGTTTTCTAGTTCGCCTAAATGTGTGTAGGTATAGGGCCTAGCATAATTATACTCCGATTGAATCAAAAACTTATTAAACCCAAAAGGAGACTTCCATTGCGCACCAATTTGGCCTGCATGTTTATTTGCCCACCAACCCGGAGGCTCTTCTGTTGGCCTGTTTGGGTCTATAAAATGAATAATATCTGCCCTAACATATTTAAAGAAAAACTCATCTAACAAAAATTGACCGTAAAAATTTAGCTTGTAATTAGGAGTGTAAGAAAAGTTTAATCCCAAAAGTACATTATCGCTACTTCCGGTTGAATATTCTACAGGACGATAAAAGATTATTGGGTTTAAATAATTCACATCAAAACCCCTATCTATAAGGGTATCTCTGTTTTTCCAAACAACAGTTTCAAAGAAACCTATTGATAATTTATCGTTTGGAATAAACTCTAAAATATGAGAAGTTGTGAACTTATTGGGTAAACCAAAAAGTGGGTGTTGTTTTTTTGTTTGAGAGTAACCTGAAAACAAGTTAGTGTATCTTAACTTCCAAGCTTGAGTTGTAATTGCACCAAATAGGTGATTTCTTGAAACATCAGTTAATTGAATACTTGATTTTCCTGGACCAATAAATTGATTTCCATTACCCACCATAAAGTTAAAGTATTTTGAAGGGGTATATTGAATTGCCCATGGCAATTGAATATTAACAATGTTTTTTGAAGAAGTTGATAAGCCTGCCCAACCTAAGGAAGGAATTATTTCTGTTGAGCGAGTTAAGCTATCATCTAACCAAGATAATTGCAGCGAATTAAAACTTGGGGCCACAAAACCTTTCCACTTTTGAGTATTTAAGGTTAGTGAAGCACCTAAACCTGCCTGATAATTTGTATTTCCTCCATTTAGGTTTACAATGGGTGAAACTTTTAATACTTGATGTGGATTATTATTTTTTAAAAAAACTTGACTTTCGAGCCTTGATATATTTAAATCGAACCCCCTCAAGTTAATATCTTGAAACGAAATGGAATCGTTCTGAAGCAAATAATTAAAATAAACCCTATCGGTTTTTAGGGTTTGGGCTGCACTATTTAAGCTAAGAAAGAGGAATAGAAAAAAAAATAAGCGAATCATTTTCAAGCTTTTTTTCTTCCAATAAAGAATTCGATGATAAAAGGTATTTGTGAAAATAGGATTACCAAAAAGGTTAATAGGGCAAAAAGCATGTTTGTTTCTACCCTAATAAAAGTAGCAACGGTTATCATCAAAACACTAAAGGTATAAATCGTCAAAACTGTTTTTGAATGATTAAAGCCCATATCAATTAGTTTATGATGAAGGTGGTTTCTATCGGCAGAAAATGGTGAGTTACCTTTTATTGTTCTTAGAATAAATACTCTTAAGGTATCAATCAATGGATAAGACAGCACAGACATTGCAAATACCGGTTTTGAAATGTAAACCATGTTAACCGGAATATCTGATGTATCGTATTCAATCAGTTTTATAGAAAGCACCGAAATAATTAGCCCAATAGTTAATGAGCCAGAGTCTCCCATAAACACCCTTGCAGGCTCGAAATTAAAAATTAGAAAACCTAACAATGCACCAGCTAAAGAAAGCGCCAAAATTGCATTGTCTTCACCTCCTGCAAAAAAGAACCAAAGACCAAATGCCAAACAGGCTATAAAGCCAACACCGGCAGCTAATCCATCTAGCCCATCTATAAGGTTAAAGGCATTTACAATAACTGTGTAGGTAAATACAGAAAGCAGAATGCTTGCCCAATCAGGAATTTCTTGAATACCAAAAATTCCGTACATATTGGTGATTTTTATTTCTGCTATAATCACCAAAATAAAAGCCACGGCAATGTGTCCTGCTAACTTTTTGACGGGTGCTGTGCCAACTAAATCATCTTTTATACCGATGAAAAAAAGAATCATCATTGCGGCTGCAATGTATTTAAAGTCACCCACCTCAATAATGGGGTACCAAAGCAAATATGCAATTAAAGTACCGGCAAAAATGATAACCCCACCAATGGTAGGAATTAGCCTTTTATGCACTTTTCTTTCATCATCAGGATAATCTACCAAACCCTTTAAACGCGCAACCCTAATTAGTGCAGGGGTTGAAACGAACACAATTGCAAAGGCAGTGGCAAATCCTAGTAGAATGGATA
>JAAZVO010000208.1 GCA_018623405.1 Crocinitomicaceae bacterium | reverse complement strand
TGTAAACCATAAGATCAATATAGAAACTGGAACTAAAGCTAAGGCAAATAAAGTTAAATATGATATATTTGATAAAAATCCCAGGATAAGCCCTGCAAAATCAGACACTAAAAATATATCGAGATCTTCTATCGAACCAAAAAAGTTTGAAGTTTCAGTTTCTCCAATTTTGCCCCCTGCTAAAAATGGCATGGTAAAAATACCTATATCACCCTGAATTCTTGGAGAAGCAGTTGAAGAAGCAAAGGAAACATCTCGATATGCAATAACATTTAAAAATCTTGCTACTCCACCAGCTAATATGTTTATTGCAACACCTGAAACAATATGATCTACTTGAAAAGAAACTGTAGCTATTGCATGTATAAGTCCAAACAATGCACCACCTATCATTCCTATGAAAACACCTTGCCATGCACCAAATGTGTATCCACCCCAAGCTCCAAACCAGGTACCCATTATCATCATTCCTTCAAGACCAATATTGACAACACCTGTTTTTTCAGAATATAAGCCACCCAAGCCTGCTAGTAAAATTGGAATTGCTAATCTTATGGCAGCACCAAATGTACCACTAGTTGTTAATTGTGAATACGTTTCAACTTGAGCAACTACGATAACTAATAAAATAGGCGTAAAAATTATATATCGTTTTGTTAGTGATTTAAATATTTTCATTATTCGTCAGTCCTTTTTGAGGCATCTTTGATTTGCTGCTTCACTAAAAATCTTCTGATTACCTCATAAAACACAACGACAATTAGAAGGATAAAGGCTTGCATCATTTGTTCTATTTCTTTAGGAACATCATTTAAATCTAAAATTTGTGCAGATCTTTGCAAAAATGCAAACAATAATGCACCGACGGCCATTCCAAAAGGGTGATTTCTACCCAGCAAAGCAACCCCAATTCCTGCAAACCCAAGACCTGTTGGAAAATCAATTGTAAATCTGTGAAAGTATCCTAAAAGAGGGGCTAATCCCACAAGGCCTGCAAAAGCTCCTGAAGTAATCATCGCTATTACGACTAATCTTTTTGGATTTATACCACTAAATTTAGCTGCAATTGGATTTGAACCAGTAATTCTTAAATCAAACCCTAAAGTAGTCTTCCAAACAAGCCAGTAATAAAAAATGCCTACTAATACTGCAATAACCAAAAACCCATGTAAATCCTGTAAGTCTTCAATGTTAAAGAATTTATTCAATGGAGGCATTTTTCCAGTTTCCGGTAGCTCTTTAGTTCTTGGTAAATCATAATTTGAATTTGGCTCGTCAAATATTGTTGTTAATGAGTAAGCAATAAGTCCAGTGCCAATATAATTCAACATTATTGTGGAAATTACCTCATGAATTCCTTTTTCAACTTTTAAATATCCTGCAATAGCTGCCCATAAAGATGATGTAGCAACTGCGACAATAATTATAAATAAAACATGAAGCGGTGTTATGACGGAAAATTGTGCACCGATATAAGCTGCAATCAATGACCCCATCAAGTACTGACCTTCGACACCAATATTAAATAATCCCATTTTAAAACCAACAGCAACTGCAATTGCAGAAATATAAAGTGGGATTGATCTATTAACAATTGAAACTATTGACTTACCACGAATTCCGTATTCAAACATAATTTTAAAAGTCTCATATGGGTCTTTACCGATAGTTAATAATATAAGAGAGCTCAATCCAAACGAAACTGTCAAAGCAATAATTGGTGCAGAGACACTCACAAGTCTAAATCTAATTTTCATTTTTTTAATCCTGTCATGTATCCGCCTAAGTCTTCTGGTGTAACATTTTCTGCATTTAATTCTTTAACAAGTTTCCCTTGATAAAAAACTATTATTCTATCTGACAATCCAATCAACTCTTCTAAGTCTGCAGAAATTAGTAAAACAGATAAGCCTTCATCTCTACTGTTTCTTAATTTTTCCCAAATTAAAGCTTGCGCTCCAATGTCAATTCCTCTAGTTGGCTGTGAAGCAATTAAGAGATTTGGGTTGTCTTCTAATTCTCTACCTACAACAAATTTCTGCTGATTCCCACCAGACAGTGCTGTTGCTAATGTACTTGTTCCGGGTGTTTTTACTTCAAATGATGAAATTACTTTTTCTGACTCCTTAATAGCGTTTTTAGTTTTTACTGTTCCAAGACTACTCTTATATTTCTCTATATTTTGCCTTCCTATAATTACATTATTTGTAAGATTCATATCCATAATCATTGCTTGTAACTGACGATCTTCAGGAATAAAACTAATTCCAGATTCTAACCTCTCTCTTGTTCCTTGATCCTTAAGATCATTATTTTTAAATTCAACTTTTCCTGAATGTAATTCTTGAATTCCAATAATGGCTTCTACTACTTCTTTTTGACCATTGCCTTCAACTCCTGCTATACCCAAAATTTCTGATTTATGAACTTTAAAAGTTATATCTTCAAAAATAGTTCTACCATCTTCATCGATAGATTTTATATTTTCAACTTTTAATATTACTTCTTCATTAGTTGAAGATATCCTTGCGGGTGGTGTTGGAAGGCTTTTGCCAATCATCATTTCTGCCAATTGTGTTTTACTAACATTATTTGCTACAGTATCAATCAATTGTCCAGATCTCATTACAGAAATTTCATCTGCAATTTCTAACACTTCGTCTAATTTATGAGATATGAACAGAACTGTTACACCATTATTTTTTAAATTTCTAAGATTTTTGAACAATTCTTTAACTTCTTGGGGAACTAAAACGGCAGTTGGTTCATCTAAAATTAATATTTTTGCCCCCCTGTATAAAACTTTTATTATTTCAACTCTCTGCTTTTCGCCAACACTCAATTCATCTACATACTGATTTAAATCTATATTCAAAGAATACAATTCCATTACTTTTTGGATTTCTGATTTGTATTTAGATAATTTAATATTTTTTAAAAATGGTCGATCGATACCTAGAATTATATTTTCTAAAACTGTTAAATTTTTAGCCAGCATGAAATGTTGATGCACCATACCAATTCCCAAACTTATTGCATTTTTAGGAGAAGTCATACTCGCTTTAGTCTCGAAAATTTCTATCTTTCCAGAATCTGGTTTTACCATCCCATATAAAATTTTCATGAGTGTTGATTTACCCGCTCCATTTTCGCCAACAATCGCATGTATGTCTCCTGAATTAATTTTTACAGAGACTTCAGAATTGGCTAAAACGCCAGGATAAGTTTTAGTTATATTTTCTAACTTTATTGCTAAATTCATTTTTTAAAAAATATTCGTTCCAGGGTATTCCCTGGAACGAATATAAATATCTAGGCTTTATTAAGGCCTAACTGAAGGAGGAACTATTTCCCCACTTATAATTTTTTCTTTATAGTCTTCTATTACATCTTTGATGTCATCAATATAGCCACCAGAGTATGATAGGTAGACCCCTCCTGTTGATAAATCATCAACATTTGCTCCGCCAGTAAAGTTTCCTTCTACAGTTGCTTTAGCAGCATTGTAAATTGAAACATCCGCAGCTTTAACCATTGAAGTTAAAATATATTCTTGCAATTCTGGTAGTGGAGTACCAACTTGATAGTATTGATCAAAGTCAACACCTATACCCCACACTTTTGATCCAGTTGCTTCAGAAACTTCTTTGGCTGCTTGGAACATACCTGTTCCAGTTCCGCCTGCAGCATGATAAATAATATCTGCTCCAGCTTCATATTGAGCAAGAGCAATTTCTTTACCTTTAACTTGGTCATTAAATCCAGAAAAATCTGGTGGAACGCTAGCGTATCCAATTTGAATTGTAATATCTGGATTAATTGCCTCTACTCCAGCAATGAAACCTTGCTCAAATTCATGGATTAATGGAAAATCTACTCCACCAATAAATCCAACATTATTTGTTTGGGTTTTAAGAGCAGCTGCTACACCTGCGAGAAATGATCCCTCAGCGTGCTTAAACAACATGCCTCTAACATTACTTGGCTCTGCAACACCATCTGTTATTGCAAAGTTGATTTCTGGATAATTTGGAGCTACTTCATTCATGGATGCATCAAACAAGAAACCATTTCCAACAATTAAGTCGTTTCCTGCTTCAGCACAAAGCTCAAGAAGTTCTCCTCTGTTTTCTCCACCACCGTCAGGTTCTAGAAATGTTCCTACCATTCCAAAATCTTCAATGGCTTTTTGGTAACCGGAGTATGCCAAATCATTAAACGACAAATCTCCAAGACCACCTATGTCTAATACTAGACAAATGCTTTTAGGATCTTCAACCGGTTCAGCTGGTGCGGCTGTTGTTGCTGGTGAATCCAGCGTTTCCGCCGGCTCCTCTTCAACAACTTCTTCCACTGCAGCTTCATCAGATCCGCCTCCACAAGCAACTAAAAATAAGCTAAACACCATAAATAGTATTAGCCACTTTGACTTCATTCGAGTCACGTTTTACTCCTTGTTCAACTAGTTGAAGGTATACAAAATACCTCTATGAATAATATAGTAGACAAATACTATTCAATAAGCTTGTTTGTTTACTAAGTTTTTTTAATCAATTTGACAACAAATTAACTGATTAGTTGGAATAAATAATTACTAGGGAAGCTTAGAGGATGCAGACTTAATTATCTCGAAGAGCTTGTCATCATTTACTTGGTTCATCCAATATACATTTTTCTTTCTGCCTGTGACGCTATTTGTATCAATTACTGATTGGCCTAAAGATAGTTCTGATTTTGTTTCTATTTCTATGTTTACAAACTTACCATTAGTAAGTGTATTGTCTACCAAATAAGCAGTTACAAAAGCGTCATGAACAGGTGTACCATCAGGAAAAATTTCTCTAACGATTTCTATGTCTGATAGTGAACTCATTAAACTGACAATGTTCTTACCTGTAACAGTTTTGGTTTCTAAGATGTCTTCAAGTCTTGTTTTGGTAGCTATTGCTTGATGTGTAACATCTAAACCCATCATTATCAACTTTACTCCAGAATTTAATACAATATTTACTGCCTCAGGGTCTACAAAAAAATTAAATTCTGCAACTGGTGTTGTGTTTCCAAAACCTGCTCCTCCACCCATAAAAATTATTTGTT
>JAAZVO010000207.1 GCA_018623405.1 Crocinitomicaceae bacterium | reverse complement strand
TAATTAGTTGTATGGCTAATTAGTTCTTCAAAATATAAGGCAATTGGCTTTGATTCTGTAATAATTGATGCATCGTACTCAGATAGTTTAAGTTGCTCTAAGTATTTTCTTTTAAGCTGATTTGGCAAAGGGGGCATTATTGCCTTTACCGAATTTATTTTTGTTTCATCTATAAAATAAGGTAAAAGATCGGGCTCAGGAAAATATCTATAATCATTTGCCTCTTCTTTGCTTCTCATACTGTAGGTGAGTCCGGCAACAGCATCAAAAGTTCTGGTTTCTTGATCTATAGTGCCACCGGCCTCAATAATGTCAATTTGCCTTTTTATTTCATGCTCTATGGCTCTTTGTACATTTCTAATAGAGTTCATGTTTTTTACCTCTACTTTCTGACCAAAGGTTTTACTGCCTTTTAGCATAACAGAAATGTTTGCATCGCAACGCATGCTACCTTCCTCCATATTTCCATCGCAAACTTCAAGGTAGCGTACTAATTTTCTTACCTCACTTAAATATTGGTAAGCTTCTTCACCTGATTTAATTTCAGGTTCAGTAACTATTTCAAGCAAGGGAACTCCGGCTCGGTTGAGGTCAATTAAAGAAGAGTAAGGGTCTTGATCGTGAATACTTTTTCCTGAATCTTCTTCCATATGGATTCTAGTAAGCGAAATTTTTTTCTTACTTCCGTTTACTTCAATTTCAATGAATCCCCCTGTGCAAATAGGAGTGTCAAATTGAGTTATTTGGTATCCCTTTGGAAGGTCAGCATAGAAATAATTTTTTCTCGAAAACCTGTTTTCCTCCGTAATGTTGGCATTACAAGCTAAACCTAGTTTTATGGCATGTTCAATTTGGGTTTGGTTTATTCTTGGTAAAGTTCCCGGATGACCTAAAGAAATAACTGAAGTATGCGTATTGGGCAAACCTCCATACTCATTAATGTCTCCTGAAAATGCTTTTGATTTGGTGAGTAATTGTGCGTGTACCTCTAAACCAATTACTGATTCATACTTATCGTAAATTGAACTCATATTAGTGCTTTATCAGCTTTTTTGAAGCTGCAAAAGTATCACCTTGAATTTTAAGGAAGTATATTCCTTCCGGTATTTCTTTGTTGAATATTATAGTATTTTCAAATGCAGGAAGTTGTTGCTGAAAAACTATCCTTCCTGAAATATCCGTAAGGAGCACTTCAACACCTTCAACTATACATGTAATTTTTAGGTGGTTATTAAATGGATTTGGAAAAACATCAAAATTTGTAGGCATTGCCTCTAAACTTGAAAGAGGAAGGCTTTTGGTATCGAAAACGAAAAGTCCTTCTTGCATATCAGATGCCACTAATAAACCTGAAGGTAAAAATGGATAAACTCCCCAACATCCCTCATAACTTTTTTTGTGTGGAAGTGGAGACGTATCATAAGTTGCAGCTAATTGAGGGTTTGCAGGGTCTTTTAGGTCGTACACGTAAACTCCATCATAATAATAAGATATAAAAAGGTAGTCTCCTTGAAATATTAAATTGTGTACAATGCTGTTGGTATTTACGTTAGAATTTATTTGAGAAACAACCTTAATATCAGTTGGGTCTTCAACATCTAATATTTTTATGTCCATGCCCCAAGTTTCATCTGCCATAGCGTAAATTTTTCCATTTTGATGAAGCCATCCTGAATGGTTATAGCCTTGGTCGGGGTATTGGGTTAAACTACCAAGCAATAAAGGGTTTTGTGGATCGTTAAAGTCAACTATGAAAAAACCATTATTTCCTGCATTTAAATAAGCTATTCCATTTTCTACATAAACATCATGTATGTAGCCAATAGGTCCCCAAAAAGAAACATCTTTTTCGCAGTCTAACAACAGCTTTGGTGCAGTTGGATTTGCTAGTGAAAATACAGTAAATTGATCGTCTCCACCACAGGAATACATGATGCCGGCTGCAGTATCAATATAAATATTGTGAGACCTTCTAAATAATGAATCTTCATCATAAACTTTATGTGTAGAATCAGGTAAGCCACTTAAATCAAAAATTTGTAAGCTGCTTTGTCCTTCATCGCATACAGCATACAAGTAACCTTTATAATCGTGGTAATCTCTATGAATTACGTATTGGCCTGTAAATTTTCCTTTTTGAAAATCTACTTGTTTAATATCTTGGGTGTTGGTAACATCAAAAGTATGTGTGCCTTCGGTAGAGCCAATAATTGCATATTCTCTTCCATTTTGGGTGTAGCCCCAAACCTCGTTATAGGCATTATCGAAAAAGGCACTGCCGATAATTGTACTATCATTCCAATTATATACTAATGAAAGGTTTACCTGAGCAAATCCATAGAGTCCAAAAACCGAAAATATTAAGACAAATAGCTGTTTCATTTAAATATGTTTTAGCATTTCGAAAACAAGTTTTGTAACTCGAGGTTCAACTTCTTTTGCAACATCAAGTACTTTTTCATGCGATACTTCTTCAATTTCTTCTCCCACACCTAAATCAGTAATTACAGAAATGGCAAAACAATCTAAATTCATGTGTTTTGCAACTATTACTTCCGGAACGGTTGACATTCCAACGGCATCTGCTCCAATAGCTTTCATATAATTATATTCGGCAGGGGTTTCAAAAGTTGGTCCTGAAGTGCCTGCATAAACTCCTTCTACAACATTTAAAGATAGAGCTTTGGCTGCATCTCTTGCAATTTGAAGTAGTTTTTTATTATACGGTTCGCTCATGTCAGGAAAGCGAGGTCCAAACTCTTCAATATTTGGTCCTCTAAGTGGGTTATCAGGAAAAAGATTGATGTGGTCTTTGATTAACATGATGTCTCCAACCTGAAAATTTGGGTTAACTCCGCCTGAAGCATTAGATAAAATAAACTTCTTAACGCCAAGAAGGGCTAAAACCCTTATAGGGAAAGTTACTTTTTGCATGTTATAGCCCTCATAGTAGTGGAACCTTCCTTGCAATGCAACAACCTTTTTACCGTTTAAAACTCCTAAAACTAAATTGCCTGAATGGCCTTTTACTGTTGAAACCGGAAAATTTGGAATTTCTGAATAGGGGATTCTTTTGATTACCTCAATTTGATTAGCCAAGTTTGATAATCCTGTACCTAGTACAATACCTATTTCTGGTTTAAAATCGCCTTGTTGCTGAATGTAACTTACTGAACTTTTAATTTCTTCCAACATAATTTAAAATGTATTCGTCAAATAGATTTTTATCATTTCCGTGAAAGGCTACTTTAATAGGTAAGTAAAAAATGGGCATACCTTTTAAATCTTCTTCAAACTCAGGAGATGAAAGCCTTACAGCATCTTTTTCTGTGGTAATAATAATCTTATTTTGTTTGTTAAAGGTTTCAAAGTGCTCTTTTATAAACTTCAAATCTGCCTTAGAAAATTGGTAATGGTCTTTAAAATTTAGGTGCTTTACAGATTCTAGTCGTTCCTCTAAATAGGTTTTTAAGTTTTCGGGGTTAGCAATACCCGTTACTAAAATACAAGCATAATTTCTTGAGAAAAAGTATTCATTACCAAATACTTGTTTTGTGGCTTGTTGTTTTAAAGGTACCAAATCTCCATAGCTTAAATATGAAAAGAAAACTTGTTGATGAGGTTGGGGCTTAATTTCTTGGGTAATTATTCTTCGTTCAAGTAGTGAAAAAATTTTTGGTGTTTTGGTTACAATGATTGCATCGGCTCTTTGCGCTCCACTTTTCCATTCTCTTAGTTTACCCATGGGTAAAATGCTGTCTTTAGTAAATAAATTATCATAAGTAGTGAGCATGATATTTATTGAGGGCTCAATGTATCGATGTTGAAATGCATCGTCTAATATTAGCACCTGTAATTCAGGAATTAGTTCTAAAATTCGTTTTGTTGCATTTACTCTGTTCTCCCCAACAAAAACGTTTAATGCATTAAACTTCTTTTTTATTTGAAGCGGCTCATCTCCAACTTCAATTGCTTTATTATTTTCTTTTACCTCAATAAAACCTTTTGTTTTTCTTCCATAACCCCTGCTTAAGGTGGCTATTTTAAATTGGGGGTGCATTAGGTTAATTAAATATTCAACATGTGGTGTTTTGCCAGTTCCGCCAACCGATAAATTTCCAACATTTATTATGGGAACATTGAACCTACGTTGGTTTAAAATACCAAAATCAAAGAACTTGTTCCTCAAGTAGGTAACAACTCCATACAACAACCCAAATGGTAATAATAAAAATTTGGAAAAATTCTTCAACGGTGCAAAATTAGGTGATATGCTTAATCAAAATAGATTTGTACAAAATGCATAATTATGAAAGTTAAAGAACTAGTAGCAGAATTATGGAATTGGGCAAATCCTGCATTGCAAGAAAGCTATGATAATAGCAGCATAATAGTAGGTGACCCTAATGCTGAAATTACGGGAGTAATTGTTTCTTTGGATTGTATTGAAGAAGTTGTTGATGAAGCAATTAATAAAGGTTGTAATTGCATTGTTTCACACCACCCTATAGTTTTTAAAGGCTTAAAAACTTTAACGGGAAAAAATTATGTTGAACGCACTGTTTTAAAAGCAATAAAACATGATGTTGCTATAGTTGCCATGCATACTAATTTAGATAATGTTGATACAGGTGTAAACAGAATTATTGGTGAAAAGCTTGGATTGCAAAACCTAAAGATATTGAGCCCAAAGCCGGGTACACTTCAGAAATTATTTACTTATGTACCTGTAAGTAATGCAGATAAAGTTAGAGATGCTTTGTTTTTAGCAGGAGCAGGTAAAATTGGTAATTACGATAGTTGTAGCTTTAACTCTAACGGGAAAGGAACATTTAGAGCAAATGAAAATGCAAACCCCTATGTAGGTAAAAAGGGCGAGATTCATTTTGAAGATGAGGTAAAATTAGAGGTTGTTTTTCCTACATACCTAAACGCTAAAGTTGTTGCAGCGTTAAAACAAGCCCACCCTTATGAGGAGGTTGCATACGAAATATTTGATATGGCAAATACCAACCCCACTCAAGGAGCGGGTATGATTGGAGAATTACCCGATGCAATCAATGAAGATGACTTTTTAGCAACTTTAAAGGAAACATTTACAGCAGGAG
>JAAZVO010000021.1 GCA_018623405.1 Crocinitomicaceae bacterium | reverse complement strand
ACCACTATCGAAGAATTTAAAAAAATTGGCGTAAGTGATCAAATCCTTGAAGCCATAGATTTTATGGGCTTCCAAAAGCCTACCCCTATCCAAGAACAAGCAATTCCTAAAATTTCTAATAAAGAAGATCTTATTGGGTGCGCTCAAACAGGAACAGGTAAAACTGCAGCTTTTTTAATTCCCTTATTACAGCAATTACATGAGAGCGCAACAGCTGGAATAAAGGCTTGCATTTTAGTTCCAACTCGTGAATTAGCGCAACAAATAGATGAAAATATTACTGCACTAAGCTATTTTTTAGATGTTTCTGCAATTGCTATATATGGAGGTAATCAACCAGAATTATTCTCTCAGCAAAAAAAAGCAATAGAGGCCGGAGTTGATGTAGTAATTGCTACTCCCGGTAGGTTAATAGCCCACATGAACTTAGGATATGTTGATTTTACTAAATTAAACACTCTAATTTTAGATGAGGCAGATAGAATGTTAGACATGGGTTTTATGCCCGACTTAACAAAGATTATTGAGAAGTTGCCAAAAGAAAGGCAAACCTTAATGTTTTCTGCTACCATGAAACCAGATATTAGGAAGTTTGCTTACCATATTTTAAAAAACCCGAAGCAAATAAATTTAGCTGTATCAAAACCTGCGGCAGGAATAACTCAACAAGCATATCTAGTAAAGGACCTCAACAAAACAGCCTTTTTAGAATACCTTATCACCCATAGTCAAATTACCAATATGATAATTTTTGCTTCTACTAAGCAAAAAGTAGATGATATTCATAGAGCTTTAACCAGACAAAAAGTAGATTGTAAAGCAATTCATTCTGACAAAGAACAAATTGAAAGAAATGAAATCTTAAGGAATTTCAAGGCCAAAAATTTTAGGGTTTTAGTGGCAACAGATATTTTATCTAGAGGTATTGATATTGATGGCTTAAGCCATGTTTTAAACTATGATGTTCCTGATGATCCTGCAGATTATGTTCACAGAGTTGGAAGAACTGCAAGAGCAGATAATAAAGGTATCGCGATTACATTTATTAATGATACCAAGGATCAATTCTACTTTTTTAATATCGAAGAGTTAATAGAAAAGGAAATTGAAAAATTCACTATTCCTTCAAGTTTAGGTGAAAGTCCAACTTATGAACCTAAAAAGTTTCTTAAGTCTAAAGGAAAAAAACAGAATTTTAAGCGAAAAAAGCAATGGAATAAAAACAAAAAAAGCCGCAAATAGCGGCTTTTTTTATTGAGAAATATTCTTGCTTATCTATTTTCAATATTCACGTAAGGTCTGTGATTTTTTCCAACATAAACCTGTCTTGGTCTTCCAATTGGTTCATTGTTTTCTCTCATTTCCTTCCATTGAGCAATCCAACCAGGTAACCTACCCATGGCAAACATTACAGTAAACATTTGTGTTGGAATTCCAAGAGCTCTATAGATTATTCCTGAATAAAAATCTACGTTAGGATAAAGTTTTCTTTCAACGAAATAATCATCTTTTAAAGCAACTTCTTCTAATCCTTTTGCAATTTCTAAAACAGGATCATGAACGCCTAATTTATTCAACACATTATCAGCAGCTTTCTTAATAATTTTTGCCCTAGGGTCGAAGTTTTTGTAAACTCTATGACCAAAACCCATAAGCCTAAATGGATCATTCTTGTCTTTTGCTTTATCCATCCATTTTTGAGTATCACCTCCATCGGCCTTAATTCCTTCAAGCATTTCTATTACAGCTTGGTTAGCACCTCCATGAAGTGGACCCCATAAAGCAGAAATACCAGCAGAAACCGAAGAATATAAACTTGAATGAGATGAACCTACTACACGCACTGTAGAAGTAGAACAGTTTTGCTCATGGTCTGCATGTAAAATCAAAAGCTTGTTTAAGGCATCAGATACTACAGGGTCTGTCTCATATTTATCAGAAGGTACTGCAAACATCATTTTTAAGAAGTTTGAGCAATAGTCTAATGAATTATCAGGATAATTTACAGGATGTCCGATTTCATTCTTATAAGTCCAAGCTGCAATTGTTGGCATTTTTGCCAAAATCCTAATAATGCTCATGTTTACCTCATCAGCAGATCTACTAGGATCTAATGCTTCAGGATAAAATGCAGTTAAAGCTCCAATCAAAGAAGAAAGTACCCCCATTGGGTGAGCTTTTGAAGGAAATCCATCTAAAATACTTTTTACCTCTTCGTGCACCATGGTATGCATGGTAATATCTTTCACGAATTGATCAAACTCTTGTTTTGTAGGTAATTCACCGTAAATAATAAGATAAGCAACTTCCAAAAAATTAGAATTTTCTGCCAACTCTTCTATTGAGTAACCTCTATATCTTAATATTCCTTTTTCTCCATCTAAAAAGGTAATTGCACTAGAAGTAGAGCCTGTGTTTTTAAACCCATAATCTAAAGTTATTAAACCAGATTGGGCCCTAAGCTTACTTATATCCAACGCCTTTTCGTTCTCTGTTCCTGTTACTACCGGTATTTGGTAGGTTTTTCCTCCAAAGGATAATTCTGCAAATTCTGACATTTTAATACTTATTTCAGTTGACTAAACGCTTATCTTATTATTTGGTTTGAAAAATAATAATGAAATTTAACACTCCCCAAAGTGGGCTGTTAAACAAACTTAAAATCTTTACCTAAAAACCTTGCTGCACCTCCAAGCTCCTCTTCTATTCTCAACAACCTATTATACTTTGCAATCCTATCGCTTCTAGAGGCAGAACCTGTTTTAATTTGCCCTGAATTTAACCCTACAGCTAAATCTGCAATAGTTGTATCTTCAGTTTCACCTGACCTATGACTAATAATAGAAGTATAATTGTTAAATGTTGCCATATTAACAGCCTCAATAGTTTCTGTTAAAGTTCCTATTTGGTTAACCTTAATCAAAATTGAATTACCCACATTTGTTTCAATTCCCTGTGCAAGTCTTTTGGTATTTGTAACAAAAAGGTCATCACCTACTAATTGAACTTTGTTTCCAATTTTGGTAGTTAAGCTTTCCCAGCCTTGCCAATCATCTTCATCTAATCCATCTTCAATAGAAATTATCGGATATTTTGAGGTCCAATCTGCCCAATAATCAACCATTTGTTCTGTTGTAAACTTCCTTCCATCAGATTTATGGAAATGATATACCTTATTCTCTTTATCGTAAAACTCTGAACTTGCTGCATCCATTGCTATGAAAACATCAGTCCCAGGTTTTAAGCCTGCAGCTTCTACTGCTTTTAGTACGTATTCAATAGCTTCTTCGTTTGAGGATAGGTTTGGAGCAAAACCACCTTCGTCTCCAACGTTGGTAGAAAAGTTATTCTTTTTTAATACAGCTTTTAAGTGATGAAATATTTCGGTTCCCATTTGCAAGGCCTGTGAAAAGCTTGAGGCACCAACAGGCATAACCATGAATTCTTGAAAATCAATTTTGTTATCTGCATGAGAGCCTCCATTCAAAATATTCATCATTGGAATTGGCAAAACATGCGCATTTGCTCCACCTACATATCTGTATAATGGCAGGCCATGCACATGTGCAGCAGCTTTTGCCGCAGCTAAAGAAACCCCTAAAATTGCATTTGCACCTAGGTTTCCTTTGTTTGGAGTACCGTCTAAATTTATTAGAAGTTGATCTAGCCCTCTTTGATCAAATACGGGATAGTCATGTAATTCTTCATTTATTGCCGTATTTACATTTTGTACGGCTCTTAATACCCCTTTACCTAAATAAGATGATTTATCTCCATCTCTTAGCTCAACAGCTTCATGAATACCTGTTGAGGCTCCTGAAGGCACAGCAGCTACTCCGGCGTGACCTGAATCTGTATAGACCTCTACTTCTATGGTAGGATTCCCTCTTGAATCTAAAATTTGTCTGGCATGAATGTTTGAAATGTGTGTCATGATGTTTTTACGAGTTTATATTTTTTAATTAATTCAATGAAATTGTCAAACAAATACCTTGAATCGTTAGGTCCCGCCGAAGACTCGGGATGATACTGAACTGAAAAGGCATTTTGCTTTGGATATTTGATTCCCGCTACTGAGTTATCATTCAAATGCCTGTGGGTTAAAACTGCGTCTTTATTTTTATCTAATGAATTTTCATCTACCACGAAACCGTGATTTTGTGATGTAATTTCTCCTTTTCCTGAAATTAAATTTAAAATAGGGTGATTTACTCCTCTATGCCCATTATGCATCTTTTTGGTGTTAAGCCCGGAGGCAAGGGCCATTATCTGGTGCCCCAAACAAATCCCAAACGTTGGAATCCCTAGTTTTAATAGCTTGGCAACTTCGTTAATTTCATTTTCCATGGCAGATGGATCACCTGGACCGTTGGATAGCATAATTCCATCCGGATCCCATTCAAAAATTTCTTCTTTTGTTGCTGAACTTGGAAATACCTTCATATAGCATCCTCTTTCTTGTAAGCACCTAAGAATATTTTGCTTTACACCATAATCAATTACCGCAACATGTAATGATGCTTTTTCATTACCAACATAATAAGGTTTTTGGGTAGAAACTTTTGATGACAACTCAAGTCCTTCCATTTTCGGAACATCAGATAGTTGCTTGTTTAATTTCTCTAAATCAAATTCCTCAGAAGAAATAATACAGTTCATTGCTCCTTTATCTCTGATATGTCTAACTAAAGCACGTGTATCAACATCAGAAATTCCTACTATCCCATCTCTTTCAAAATAAGTTTGAAGCGATTCAAAAGCAGATGGTCTTGAAAAACCATCAGAAAACTTTTTACAAACCAATCCTGAAATTTTTATTGATTCTGATTCAACTTCATTAACATGTACTCCATAGTTTCCGATATGCGATGGAGTCATCAATAAAATTTGACCAAAATATGAAGGATCAGTAAAGATCTCTTGATATCCTGTCATACCAGTATTAAAGGCTATTTCACCTGTGGTAGTCCCAATCTTTCCAACAGCTTTCCCCTTGTAGTGGGTTCCGTCTTCTAATAATAATATTGCTTCTGGCATCAAAAAAATTTTGGCAAAAAAAAAGGATAAAGCCAATGACTTTACCCTTTCAAATTTATATGGTTTTATTTGAAGAAAAAGGCCTATTCACTTTTTCCTTCTTCTTTTTTTTCACTATCTGCTTTTGGAGCTTCTTCTGCTTCTGGTTTAGCTTCAGTTTTAGTAGATTCTGCCTTTGGCTTTTCTTCTTTAGTTTCTTCAACAACTTCAGCATCTTCAACTAACTTTTCAGTAGTTTCAGTTTTAGCTTTAGTGGTTTCAACCTTTTTACCTCCACCTCTACGACTTCTTCTAGTAGTTTTCTTTTTAGAAGTTCCAGACTCATAAATCTCGTTAAAGTCTACTAACTCAATCATAGCCATTTCAGCAGCATCTCCTAGTCTAGCACCCAATTTAATAATTCTGGTGTATCCTCCAGGACGCTCAGCTACCTTAGGTGCAACTTCTCTAAAAAGCTCTGATACAGCTTCTTTATTTTGCAAATATTTAAAAACTACCCTTCTAGAATGTGTAGTATCATTCTTTGACTTGGTAATAATTGGCTCTAAGTATGTTCTTAAAGCCTTGGCCTTAGCCAAAGTTGTGTTAATCTGCTTGTGCTCAATTAAAGAACAAGCCATGTTAGAAAGCATTGCCTTTCTGTGAGCTGCTTTTCTACCTAGATGATTAAATTTTTTCCCGTGTCTCATTTCTCAATAAATATTTTGAGATTACTCCTTATCTAACTTGTATTTTGATACGTTCATGCCAAAGTGTAACCCTTTGGATTCTACCAATTCTTCTAATTCAGTTAATGACTTCTTACCAAAGTTTCTAAATTTCAGCATGTCATTTTTATCGTATTGAACAAGATCTCCCAACGATTCAATATCGGCAGCTTTCAAACAATTTAATGCTCTTACGGAAAGATCAAGGTCAACTAAATTAGTTTTAAGCAATTGTCTCATGTGCAATGATGTTTCATCAAACTCCTCTTCAGCTTCTTTAACCTCAGTGTCTAAGGTAATTCTCTCATCAGAGAACAACATAAAGTGGTGAATAAGAATTTTTGCAGCTTCTTTCAATGCTTCTTTCGGATGAATTGAACCATCAGTATCAATTTCAAGAATTAACTTTTCGTAGTCTGTTTTTTGTTCTACCCTGTAATTCTCGATAGTATATTTTACATTTCTAATTGGAGTAAAAATTGCATCGATAGAAATTTCACCTAAAACTGAAGAATTGTTTTTATTCTCTTCAGAAGGAACATAACCTCTACCTTTTCCAATATTTATTTCCATTTGGAAATCAACACCTTTATCCAATTCACAAATAACATGATCGGGGTTAAGTACTTGAAAAGCTGATGTAAATTGACCGATATCTCCTGCAGTAATTGCTTCTTTACCTGTAACTCTAACCTTTACTCTTTCTGAATCGGTATCCTCTATTTGTCTTCTGAACCTAACTTGTTTAAGGTTTAGAATAATTTCTGTTACATCATTTACAACACCCGGAAGAGTTGAAAATTCATGTTCAACACCCTCTATTTTAACGGAAGTAATGGCAAACCCTTCTAAAGATGAAAGTAAAATTCTTCTCAATGAGTTTCCTATAGTGATACCATAACCTGGCTCCAAGGGTCTAAACTCGAATTGGCCTTTGAAACCATCCGAATTTATCATGATAACTTTATCGGGTCTTTGAAAATCTAAGATTGCCATAGTAAAAATTAAATTGTTTATTATTTAGAATAAAGTTCTACGATTAATTGCTCCTTAATGTTCTCAGGAATTTGGTCTCTTTCAGGCATGTGTAAAAAAGTACCTTTTCTTTCTTCTTTTTCAAGAGCAACCCAAGGAAATTTAGAAGCGTTACTCATAGCCAACGCATCGCTTATTATTTCAAGAGATTTAGATTTCTCACGAATAGAAATTTGATCTCCTGGATTTAATGTATAAGATGGAATGTTAACCAACTCACCATTTACCAAAATATGACGATGTGTAACTAATTGCCTTGCTTGTCTTCTTGAATTTGCAAATCCCAATCGGAAAACTGTATTATCTAGCCTAGCCTCGCAAAGTTGAAGCAAGTTTTCACCTGTAATTCCCTTAGCTCTAGAAGCTTTGTCGAAAATATTAGCAAACTGACGCTCAAGAATACCATAGGTATATTTAGCCTTTTGCTTCTCTTGCAACTGAACAGCATATTCAGATTGCTTCATTCTTCTTTTATTTGGTCCGTGCTGACCGGGAGGATAGTTTTTCTTATCTAAAGTCCTATCAGGACCATAAATAGCGTCTCTAAACTTTCTCGCAATTTTCGATTTTGGACCTCTATATCTTGCCATCTACTTAATATTATCTTTTAAACTCTTCTTCTTTTAGGGGGTCTACATCCATTGTGTGGAATTGGCGTAACGTCAACAATTTCCGTAACTTCAATTCCGGCATTATGAATTGTTCTGATTGCAGATTCTCTACCTGCACCCGGACCCTTTACGAATAATTTCACCTTCCTTAAACCTGCATCAAAAGCAACTTTAGCACAATCTCCTGCAGCTTGTTGAGCAGCATAAGGTGTATTCTTTTTAGAACCTCTAAAACCCATTTTACCTGCTGATGACCAAGAGATTACTTGACCATTTGAATTGGTAAGGGTAATAATAATGTTGTTGAAAGAAGCCTGAATGTGGGCTTCTCCGTAAGCATTAACAACAACTTTTCTCTTTTTAGTAGTGCTTTTAGCCATACCTCAATTACTTATTATTTAGTTGCTTTTTTCTTATTAGCAACAGTTTTTCTTTTTCCTTTTCTGGTTCTACAGTTATTTTTGGTTCTTTGACCATTTACTGGTAAGCCATTTCTGTGTCTTACTCCTCTGTAGCAACCAATATCCATCAACCTTTTGATGTTAAGTTGAACCTCAGAACGTAGTGAACCTTCAACTTTAAATTGATCGTTAATAACTGAACGAATTTTTGATAATTCGTCATCATTCCAATCATTTACTTTTTTGTTTCGATCTACACCTGCTTGATCTAAAATAGATTGAGCAGTGCTCCTACCAATACCAAAAATATAGGTAAGGCCAATTTCACCTCTTTTGTTTCTTGGTAAATCTATACCTGCAATTCTTGCCATATTAAATTATCCTTGACGTTGTTTAAACTTAGGGTTCTTTTTATTGATTACGTAAAGCCTTCCTTTTCGCCTTACGATTTTGCAATCCTCACTACGCTTTTTTATTGAAGCTCTAACTTTCATGATTACTTGTATCTAAATGTTATTCTACCTTTTGTTAAATCATACGGAGACATTTCAACTTTTACTCTGTCACCCGGTAATATTTTAATGTAATTCATCCTCATTTTCCCAGAAATGTGAGCTGTAATCACATGGCCATTCTCTAGCTCGACCCTGAACATAGCATTTGAAAGTGCTTCAATGATTGTTCCGTCTTGTTCTATTGATGATTGTTTTGCCATAATAATTATCCTGCCATTCCGAATGCGGAAGATGACCTACCTTTAATTTTTCCTGATTTCATTAATCCGTCATAATGTCTCATTAACAAATGACTTTCTATTTGCTGTAAGGTGTCTAATATTACACCTACCATGATCAATAACGATGTACCTCCGTAGAAATATGCAAAGTTTTGACTAACTCCTGCTATCATAGCAAATGCAGGTAAAATAGCAACTAATGCTAAAAATATTGATCCCGGAAGGGTAATCCTAGACATTATATTATCTAAAAATTCTGCTGTTTTTTTACCCGGTTTTATACCTGGAATAAAACCTCCATTTTTCTTTAAATCATCAGCTATTTGTTGAGGTGGGAAAGTTATTGCAGTGTAGAAATAAGTAAACGCTATTATTAATACTGCAAATATCAAATTGTACCAAAAACCTGTAATATCAGCAAATGCTGCCGCAAAAGATGTAGTTAAATCAGAATCAGAGAATCCTGCGATGGTAATAGGAACAAACATTAACGCTTGAGCAAATATGATAGGCATAACACCCGCTGCATTCACTTTTAAAGGAATGTATTGTCTAACTCCACCGTATTGACGATTTCCTACTACCTTTTTGGCAAAATTAACAGGGACTCTTCGAGTACCTTGAACCAATAAAATAGTAGCTATAGTAACTAATAGAAGGAATACAATTTCAACTAAAAACAATACTAAACCACCACTACCTAATCTAGTTTGGAATTCAAATGCTGCTGCAGTTGGCAATTGAGCAATAATTCCAATCATAATGATTAAAGAAATACCATTACCAAGGCCTTTATCAGTGATTTTTTCACCTATCCACATCACGAACAAGGTACCTGTTACCATAATAAAATAGGTTGAAAGCCTCCAGAACCAAGTGTCATTTACGATTGCACTTGCAGGGATTTGTGTAGCAACAAAACCTGGAGCTTGAGCCAACGTTATAGCTACTGTAAGCAATCTAGTCCATTGATTAATCTTCTTTCTTCCACTTTCACCTTCCTTTTGAAGTCTTTGGAAAGCAGGAATTGCAATACCAAGTAATTGCATCACAATAGATGCAGATATGTAAGGCATTATACCTAATGCAAAAATGGATGCTCTTGAAAAGGCTCCACCAGCAAATAAGTTCAATAAGGCAGCAATACCTTGTGCTCCTTCACTTTGAGATTGCAATGCTACAGAGTCAACTCCTGGCAGTACCACAAAAGAGCCAAGTCTATAGATTAAAAGAAAACCTAAGGTATTCAGAATCCTGATCCTAAGGTCTTCAATCTTGTAAATGTTTACTAATGTTTCTATTAACTTCTTCATTTAGTTTCTGTTGTAGCAGTTCCACCATTGGCTTCTATAGCAGCAATTGCAGATTTTGAGAATGCATCAGCTACTACTTCTAATTTAGCTTTTAGTTCTCCGTTTCCAAGCACCTTAATGAGGTCCTTTTTTCCGGCTAAACCATTTTCTACCAATATGGCCTTATCTACTTTTTCAACTTTTTTATCGTCTGCTAATTGTTGAAGATTTGAAAGGTTAACAACCTTGTATTCTTTTCTATTAACATTTTTAAAGCCGAATTTTGGAATTCTTCTTTGAAGAGGCATTTGACCACCTTCAAATCCACTTTTCCTTGAATATCCGGAACGTGACTGAGCACCTTTATGACCTCTTGTAGAGGTACCGCCTCTTCCGCTTCCTTCACCTCTACCAACTCTCTTATTCTTTTTGGTAGAACCTGCTGCAGGTCTTAAATTATTTAGTTCCATGATATTTATTTTTCAATGCTTAATAAATGTTCTACCTTTTTAACCATCCCAAGAATTTGAGGAGTAGCCTCTAATTCAACTGTTTGGTTAATTCTCTTTAAACCAAGGGCCTCAAGGGTTCTTTTTTGGTCGATTGGTCTTTTTATCTTAGATCTTACCTGAGTAACTTTAATCTTTCCCATTTCTTATCCGTTAAATACACGTTCCATTGAAATACCTCTATGCTGAGCAACTGTTGCTGCATCTCTCAATTCTGATAATGCATTTATGGTTGCTTTAACCACGTTGTGAGGGTTTGATGACCCTTTAGATTTAGCTAGTACATCGGTTACTCCAACACTTTCTAAAACTGCACGCATAGCACCACCAGCAATTACTCCGGTACCTGAAGCTGCAGGCTTTAAAAAAACTCTTGCTCCACCGTATTTACCGGTTTGCTCATGAGGAATGGTGCCATTTATTATTGGAACCTTAATTAAGTTCTTTTTAGCATCATCAATTCCTTTTGAGATAGCAATAGTTACTTCTTTTGCTTTTCCAAGGCCATGACCAACAACACCGTTTTCGTTACCAACTACAACAATGGCAGAAAATCCAAATGTTCTACCACCTTTTGTAACCTTAGTAACCCTGTTTATTGTTACTAAACGATCTTTTAACTCGATCTCGCTTGACTTTACTTTTTTAACGTTTGCGTTTGCCATAACTTCTTAAAATTTTAAGCCTCCTTCTCTGGCTGCTTCAGCTAGTGCTTTTACTCTTCCGTGATATAAATAACCATTTCTATCGAAAACAACTGTTTCAACTCCGGCATTTTTTGCTACCTCAGCAACTTGTTTTCCAAGAATTGCAGCCTGCTCCATTTTAGGAACACCGGCAGCTTCTTTTACATTTAAAGATGATACAGAAGCGATAGTTTTTCCGTTAAGGTCATCTATCAACTGAGCGTAAATCTCTTTATTACTTCTAAAAACAGACAATCTAGGTCTTTCAGGAGTACCTTCAATAACCTTTCTAATTCTTTTTTTAATTCTATGTCTGCGATCTGACTTAGTTAATGCCATTTCAATTATTTTTTAGCTGCTGACTTACCAGCTTTTCTTCTAATTTGTTCACCAATAAATTTGATACCTTTTCCTTTGTAAGGTTCAGGTTTTCTAAATGATCTGATTTTAGCAGCAACAGCGCCAATCAATTGCTTATCATGACTTTCTAATGAAATTGTAGGATTCTTTCCTCTTTCAGAAGTAGTAGAAACCTTAATTTCATCTGGTAACATAAAAACAATACTGTGAGAATATCCCAAGGATAAATCTAACTGCTGACCTGCAGAACTTGCTCTATATCCAACCCCAACCAACTCTAAATCTAGTTTAAAGCCTTTAGAAACTCCTTCAACCATATTATTGATTAAAGATCTGTATAAACCATGTTTAGCTTTAGTATCTTTTTCCTCGTCTAACCTTTTAACAAGTAATTCACTATCTGCTTGTTCAAGCTCAATGTTTCCGGTAAGAGTTTGTGTAAGCTCACCTTTAGGACCTTTAACTAATACTTCTTGGCCGTCAATTTTAATTTCAACGCCTTGAGGTAATGATATAGGTGCATTTCCAATTCTTGACATATCAAATACAATTAATATACGTGGCAGAGAACTTCTCCACCAACATTTTGAACTTTTGCTTCTTTTTCTGTCATTACTCCTTTAGAGGTAGACATAATTGCAATACCTAAACCATTTAAAACTCTTGGCATGGTATCTTTTCCTGCATATTTTCTTAAACCTGGCTTACTTACTCTTGTAAGTTTTTTGATAGCCGGAGTTTTGGTAATTGGATGGTATTTCAAAGCTATTTTTATTGTGCCTTGAGGACCATTATCTTCGAACTTATAATTCAAAATATATCCTTTATCGAAAAGGATTTTTGTAAGTTCTTTTTTCAAATTTGAAGCAGGAATTTCAACAACTCTATGCTTTGACGCAATGGCGTTGCGAACTCTTGTTAAATAATCTGCTATTGGATCTGTATTCATCTTAATTCTGTTTTACCAGCTTGCTTTTTTAACTCCTGGAATTAGGCCTTCTACAGCCATCTCTCTAAAAGTAACCCTTGAAATACCAAATTGTCTCATATAACCTTTTGGTCTTCCGGTAAGTTTACACCTATTATGCAGCCTTACTTTTGAAGAGTTCTTAGGTAACTTTTGCAACTTTTCCCACTCACCAGCAGCTTTTAACTCGGCACGCTTTTCAGCATATTGTTCTACCATTCTTTCGCGCTTGCGTTCGCGGGCTTTCATTGATTCTTTTGCCATAACTTATTGGTTATTTTTTAAAGGGTAATCCAAATTCTTTTAATAATTCAAATGCCTCTTGATCGTTATTGGTTGAAGTAACAATTGAAATATCCATTCCATTGATTTGCTTCACTTTATCAATATCGATTTCCGGGAAAATGATTTGCTCTTTTACACCTAAGTTGTAGTTACCTCTACCATCAAATCCTTTAGGGTTAATCCCTCTAAAGTCTCTTGTCCTAGGTAGAGAAACAGAAATCAATCTTTCTAAAAATTCATACATTCTGTTTCCTCTTAACGTAACTTTTGCTCCAATAGGCATTCCCTTTCTTAACTTAAAGTTAGAAACATCCTTTTTTGCATTTGTTGCGATTGCTTTTTGGCCTGAGATAAGTGTTAATTCTTCAACAGCAGACTCTACGATTTTCTTGTCAGCCACTGCTTTACCTAAACCCTGACTTAAAACAATTTTTGTAACACGAGGTACCTGCATCGAAGATTTAAATTGAAATCTATCGATCAAAGCAGGAACGATTCGTTCCCTATACTCTTTCTTTAAAGTAGGTGTGTATTCCATTTTACTTTATTTCTTGACCTGTTTTAACAGAAATCCTTATTGATTTACCGTCTTTATCTTTTCCTCTTCTAATACGAGTAGCATTTCCATCACCATCTACTAACATTAATTTAGAAAGATAAATGGGAGCTTCTTTTTTTACGATGCCACCTTCTTGGTTATTAGCATTAGGTTTTTCATGTTTTGAAACAACATTAATCCCTTCTACAATAGCACGAAGTTTTTTACGATCAACTGAAAGTACTCGACCTTCTTGACCTTTAGCATCACCTGAGATTACTTTAACAGTATCTCCTTTTTTGATATTTAATTTTTGTTGCATCTTATAATACTTCTGGAGCAAGTGAAACAATCTTCATGAACTTTTTTTCTCTCAACTCTCTGGCTACAGGACCAAAAATCCTAGTGCCTCTCATTTCTCCGGTATTGTTTAAAAGAACAACAGCGTTATTATCAAACCTGATGTAAGACCCATCTGGTCTTCTAATCTCTTTTTTAGACCTTACAACCACTGCCTTAGAAACAGTACCTTTTTTGATGTTACCTGAAGGCATAGCATCTTTTACAGTAACAACTATTTTATCGCCAATTGAAGCATAACGTCTCTTGGTGCCACCAAGTACATTTATGCAAAGCACTTCTTTGGCTCCGCTGTTATCTGCAACTTCTAATCTTGATTCTCTTTGTATCATTGTTAAATGCCTAAAAAATTATTTTGCTCTTTCAACTACCTCAACAAGTCTCCACCTTTTGCTTTTGCTTAATGGTCTTGTTTCCATAATTTTTACAGTGTCGCCAATATGCCCATCTTGTTTTTCGTCATGAGCCATAAACTTTTTCGTTTTCTTAACGAATTTTCCATAAATAGGGTGTTTTTCTCTTACCTCTACCTTAACTACGATAGATTTATCCATCTTGTCGCTAACAACAATCCCTATTCTTTCTTTACGGAGATTCCTTTCCATATCAATTAATTTGATAATTCTCTTTTTCTTAATTCAGTTTTCAACCTGGCAATCACTCTTCGCTTCATTCTTAATGAAAGCGGATTTTCAAGCTGAGATACAGCATGATTGAATTTCATTTTTTCAAACTGTTCAACCTCGATTTGAAGTCTTTCTTCAATCTCGTCCGTTTTCATTTCTTTAATAACCGACTGTTTCATACTATACGTCGTTATAATCGTTTCTTACTACAAATTTTGTTCTTACAGGAAGTTTTTGAGCCGCAAGCCTTAATGCTTCTTTTGCTTGATCTAATGTAACTCCATCAATTTCAAACATTATTCTTCCAGGTTTTACAGGAGCTACCCAATGGTCTAAAGCACCTTTACCTTTACCCATCCTAACTTCTGCAGGTTTAGATGTAATTGGCTTATCTGGAAAAATTCTAATATAAACTCTACCTTGTCTATTCAAATATCTGTTTGCTGCAATCCTAGCTGCTTCAATTTGTCTAGAGGTAATTCTTCCCATATCAAGGGTTTTAATCCCGAAAGAGCCGAATGATATAGTAAAACCTCTTTGAGCATTTCCTTTGATTCTGCCTTTCTGGACTCTTCTCCACTTTACTTTTTTTGGCTGTAACATATCTTTACCTTTTAGCCTTTATTAGTTTTTTCTCTTTGATCTTGGACTTCTTCCCTTTGGGGCTCTTGAAGGTCTCTCTACAATAGGAGAAAGATCTCTTTTACCATAAACCTCTCCTGTACAAATCCACACTTTTACTCCTAACCTACCATAAGTAGTATGAGCTTCTACAACTGCATAATCAATTTCAGCTCTAAAAGTATGTAGTGGCGTTCTACCTTCTTTGAAATGCTCAGTACGAGCCATCTCAGCACCGTTCAATCTACCTGAAATAGTAACCTTAATACCTTCAGCTCCCATTCTAGAAGCAGCAGCTAAAGCCATTTTAGCAGCTCTTCTGTAAGAAATTCTTCCTTCAATCTGGCGAGCAATTCCTGCAGCAACCAAAGTGGCGTCTAATTCAGGTCTCTTTATTTCGAAGATGTTAATTTGAACATCTTTTTTAGTAATTTTTTTAAGCTCTTCTTTAAGTTTATCAACTTCCTGCCCTCCTTTACCAATAATAACACCGGGTCTAGCAGTTTTTACAGTAACTGTGATAAGTTTTAAAGTCCTCTCTATAATAATCCTAGAAACACTAGCTTTTTCTAAACGAGCATTTAGGTATCTTCTAATCTTGTGATCTTCAACAAGTTTAGACTCATATCTTCTACCTCCATACCAGTTGGAATCCCAACCTCTAATGTATCCAAGTCTATTAGCTATAGGGTTTGTTTTTTGTCCCATTTATTAGTTGTTAGCAGGTTCTAAAATTACAGTTACGTGATTTGATCTCTTTCTAATTCTGTGGGCCCTTCCTTGAGGAGCAGGTTGAATTCTTTTAAGCATCCTTCCACTATCTACAAAAATCTCTTTAACATAAAGATTGGCAGACTCCCAAGAGTTTCCAGATTTTTGCTCATAGTTATTAATAGCTGACCATAAAAGCTTTTCAACTTTTCTTGCTGCTTCCTTTTTGCTAAACTGCAATAGGTAAGAAGCTCTTTCAACATCAATACCACGAATCATATCGGCTACTAGCCTCATTTTTCTAGGCGAGGTAGGACAATTTCTTAGTTGAGCACTAAATAATTCTTTCCTTGCCTCTTTTCTTTCTTCTGACCTAAGTTTTTTTCTTGATCCCATCAGAATTATTTTTTATTCTTTTTACCACCGTGACCTCTCCACACACGAGTTGGAGCAAACTCACCAAGTTTATGACCAACCATGTTTTCTGTAACATAAACCGGAATAAATTTATTCCCGTTGTGCACTGCAATGGTTAATCCAACAAAATCAGGAGTAATCATTGAGGCTCTAGACCAAGTTTTAATAACATTTTTCTTTCCTGAATCTTGAGCATCAAGAACCCTTTTGTTTAATTTATAATGAACAAATGGTGGTTTTTTTAATGACCTTGCCATATCTTATTATTTCTTTCTTTTAGAGATGATTAACCTGTTAGATAATTTCTTTTTAGATCTTGTCTTGAAACCTTTTGCTGGAAGACCTTTTCTAGATCTTGGATGACCTCCTGAAGCTCTACCTTCTCCACCACCCATTGGGTGATCTACAGGGTTCATAGCAACTCCTCTTGTTCTTGGTCTTCTACCTAACCATCTTTTTCTACCTGCTTTTCCACTAACTTCAAGTGCGTGATCTGAATTTGAAACCGAACCAATAGTTGCCATACAAGTTTGAAGCACTAGTCTAGTTTCACCTGATGGCAATTTAATGGCAGCATATTTTCCATCTTTAGCTGAAAGTTGTCCGTATGAACCGGCACTTCTAGCCATAGCACCACCTTTACCTGGAGTTAACTCAATATTGTGGATAATAGTACCAAATGGAATATCTTTTAAGAAAAGGGCATTTCCAACTTCGGGAGCTACCTTCTCACCACTTTTAACTTCCTGTCCAACTTGTATACCAGTAGGAGCTATAATGTACCTCTTTTCACCATCAGCATACTGAAGTAATGCTATTCTACAAGTCCTATTTGGATCGTACTCAACAGAAACTACTTTAGCAGGAATTCCGTGCTTATCCCTCTTAAAGTCGATTATTCTATATCTCTTTTTATGACCACCACCCATGTAACGCATGGTCATTTTACCAGAATTATTTCTTCCTCCTGATTTAGAGAAAGGAGCTAATAAACTTTTTTCAGGAGCACTTTTAGTAATAGTTTCAAAGGTACTTCCTACTTTGTAGCGTTGTCCTGGTGTATTTGGTTTAAATTTCTTTACTGCCATCTCTCAATATCAAATATTACTGTAGAAATCAATTGTATCACCATCAGCAACATGAACAACTGCCTTTTTAAAGTTAGGCTTTTGACCATTTACTAATCCGGTTTTAGTATATCTTGATTTGAATTTACCTTGATAATTCATGGTGTTAACTCTAGTAACGGTAACCCCATATCTCTCTTCAACTTCTTTTCTAATCTGAAGTTTATTAGCTGCAGGATCAACAATAAAAGCGAAAACGTTATGCTTTTCGCTTGCAGTTGACATTTTTTCGGTTATTACCGGCTTTTTAATTACACCCATTTTACTTAAGTATTTCTTCAATTTTGCTTACTGCGCTATCGAAAATAAACACTTTTGAAGCATTCATAATGTCATAAGTGTTTAGATTTGAAGCAGTTACAGTTTTTATACCCTTCAAATTTCGGGAGGACAAATATAGATTTTTATTTTCCTTGTCCAACACCAAAATTGACTTTTTATCAGTAGCTTCAAAATTACCTAGGAATTGTGCGAATTCTTTGGTTTTTGGAGCTTCAAAATCAAAATTTTCAACAATTGAAAGTTGTTCGTTTTTAACCTTCTGACTTAAGGCTGACTTTCTAGCCAACCTTTTTAGTTTCTTATTTAATTTGAAGTCGTAATTTCTAGGTTTTGGCCCAAATACTCTTCCTCCTCCAACAAAAACAGGAGACTTGATACTTCCTGCCCTTGCAGTACCCGTACCCTTTTGTCTTTTTATCTTTTT
>JAAZVO010000206.1 GCA_018623405.1 Crocinitomicaceae bacterium | reverse complement strand
TATGCTTGCCTTGGTTACGGGTGGTATTGGCCTTTTATCAATTTACTTTATTAAAGACCCTAATCTGCTTATTATTAGTATGGTAGGTGTGGGTTTTGCTTGGGCAAGTATTTTGTCTATGCCATACTCACTTTTAGTAGATTCTCTTCCTATAAATAAAATGGGAGTTTACATGGGTATTTTCAACTTCTTTATTGTTATTCCTCAAATAATAAATTCTCTTTTCGGAGGTCCGATAGTGCATGGTTTTTTTAACGATTATGCAATTTACTACCTTGTTTTTGGCGGTGTATTATTCATTTTGGCCGGATTATTAACACTTAGAATAAATGAACCCCTCTTTGGAGAACAGGCAAAGTTGGCTGCTGAAGAAAAGAATTAAAAGAACTATTTAAGAAGTTCAATAATTTTTATGGTTTTTGCAGGCATGTTAACGTAGCCGTTAATTTTTTCACCTTTCCCTGTTACAACATTTTTGCCTAAGGTAAATCCATTGGTGCGCTCCTCAAACCTATTTGCATCAACAACAACCATTTTTTCTGTTGGGTTTATCATTATCATTACTGTACCTTCTTTTCTGTATCTAAAAAAGGTGTAAACCCCATCTTTTGGTGTGTATTGCATGGTTAAACCTTCTTTTAGCACTACACTGTTTTTTCGGTAGTTTGCTAGTGCTTTTATGTAATTAAACGCCTCATTTTCAAGTTCTGTTCTGTTGCTATCCACAAACTTGTTTATGGGGTCGTTAGGCCAACCTCCGGGAAAGTCTTGTCTAACTTTTCCATCAGGATCGGCAGTTCCATCTAAAAGAATCTCTGTTCCGTAATAAAGTTGAGGTATTCCCCTTAAAGTCATTAATAATCCTATCCCTATTTTAAACTTTTCCAAGTCTTTATTCACCACAGAATAAAACCTACTTACATCGTGGTTATCAAGAAAAATCACATGTTTTTCAGGGTTTTTATAAAGATAGTCTTGAGCCAAAACATAATAAATCTCAGATACTCCTTTAGACCACTCTGCCGGATTGTTTAAAGCGTTATTGATGGCGTAATACATCTGAAAATCCGTAATGTTTGGAAGTTCAGCATCTTGTAATGGCTCAGGTGCTTCAAGAGAATTAAATTCTTTTTGATATTGATAAATATTCTGTGCAAAATAAGTTTGTACTCCCGTGCCATGTACCCAAGTTTCCCCAAACAACAGTAATTTGGGATATTCCTTTTTTACTGCTTTTACCCATTCATTCATAAAATCTTGATCGGGGTAGGCATAGGTATCAATTCTTAATCCATCTAGGTTGGCATATTCTAGCCACCAAATTGTGTTGTATATAAAGTAGTTACGTATATATTCTGTAGAAAAGTCTAAGTCGGGCATGTGGTCATCAAACCATCCATATCTAAATTGGTCTTTTTCCTTTGGCGAAGCATAAGGGTCAAACAAAGTGGTGGCTCTGTAATTTGTTCTTCCGAAAGAATCAATATCATTCACCCATTTTTCGTAAGGGAGGTCTTTTATAAACCAGTGTTCATTGCCAACATGATTATAAACTACATCTTGCAACACTTTTAACCCTTTTGCATGGCAACTATCCACGAAGTTTTTAAATTGCTCATTAGTTCCTATTCTCGGATCTACTTTGTAGTGATTTGTTATGGCATATCCATGATAAGAAGCCTTAGGTTGGTTGTTTTCCATTATGGGATTCATCCATAGAGCAGTTACTCCTAAGGCGGTAAAATAATCAAGGTGTTTCTCAACTCCAGCCAAGTCGCCTCCATGGCGTTTAAACATGTGGCTTCTATCAAGCTCAGTTTCATTCATACCCTCAACTACATCATTTGTAGTATCTCCGTTGGCAAATCGATCTGGCATCAAAAGATAAATTAGGTCTTGTTGTGTAACGCCGTATCTTTTGGCGCTGCCTAATTTTCTTTCTTCAAATTCATAATACATTACAAACCTGTCAGACTCATTAAAAAAGGTCATTTTGGTTTTTTCAGCTTCTTTTAAATTAGAAAGGTCAAAATCAATAATGAGATAATTTGGGTTGGGAAAAGTAGAAGAGCCCGCCAACTTTACTTGTTTAGATTGGATATTAATCTTATAGGTTGAAATATCCTTCCCATAAAACATAACCTGTAGGTTTTTAGATTTCATTCCTGCCCACCAATTTGGAGGGAAAACTTCAACTTTAGACTCTTGGGCTGTTGCGATTAACGAAAAAATAAATGAAAAAGTGACAATTGTCAGTATTCTGCGCATGGTGTTTTTATTGTTTATGACAAATAACATTTTAATGACGAAAAGATAAAATTTTTTTTGCATCCAAAATAATTATACCTTTGAAAGTGTAAAAAAAACAATTAATGCGTCATTACTAACTTTTAAACCAAAAACAATGAAAAAAATTTACTCAATTTTTACTTTAATTTTGATATCGGGTTTTGCCTTTGCGCAAAATACCTACGATATCACCTTTCAAGTAGATATGAAAGGACAAACAATTGACGCGGCAGGTGTTTCTGTTGCGGGCGATTTTCAAGATGAGGCAGGTTTTCCTGCTGATTGGACTCCAGGCGATATTATGATGGATGATACCGATGGAGATTCAATTTATGCTGTAACTGTTCAGCTTCCTGCAGGATGGTTCAGATACAAATTAATTAATGGTAACTCATGGAATGGTGTAGAAGGTGTTCCTTCAATTGCGCAAGTAGGCGGCGGTGACGATAACCGTTGGTTTAATGTGTTAAAAAGCGATTCTTTAGCCCCTGTTACCTTTGGTGGTGCTGCTCCTGCCGGAATGATCTTCATCGGTCTTCAAGCAGATATGAGAGAGCAATTAGGCCTTGGAAATACAGTTGATACTGTTGATAGCTTATTAGCTATGGATGCAATTGGTAGTTTTCCTATCCACAGCTGGAATGTTGGAAATGGCTGCGAAATGCTTGATAATGATGGCGACTCAATTTTTAGAGGTTATACTTACGGAATGCCTAATACTTCTTATGAAATGAAGTTCAGAAGGCATAGAGATTGGGATGGTACAGAAGAGTCAATTGCTTCAAGTTTACCTTGTGTTAGCGGAAGCAACAGAGCTGTTCCTGCAATGACAAAAGATTCTACAATTGGTCCGGTTTGTTATGCTAAATGTGATCCATGTGTGGCTACAGTAATTGATACTTTCGAAGTAACCTTCAGAGTAGATATGAAAAATGAGTTCTTCTTAAATGGTCCTGGTTCTATGGTAAGTATTGCAGGAAACTTCCAAGATGAAGCTGGTGGTGCCGGTGATTGGTCTCCAGGTGATATCACCCTTACCGATGCTGACAACGACTCTATTTTTGAAGTTACCTTAACCTTAATTACTGCAGACGCTGTAGGTGGAGTTTACACTTTTGCTTACAAATATTTAAATGGTAGTGCTTGGGGTACAGAAGAGCCAGTTCCTTCTTTATGTAATGTAAATGGAAACAGAGAAGCTGCAATTTCAGGAGATACAATTCTTCCTGCATTCTGCTTCGGTGCTTGTTCTGAAGGGTGTCCTCAAATTTTACCTCCTATCAACTTAACTTTTAGAGTTGATATGACTAATGAAGTTCCTAGTGGAAATGGAATTCACGTAGCAGGAGATTTCATGACAGCAGCTGGTTTCCCGGCAAACTGGCAAAAAGATACTATGGAAATGTCTGACCCTAACGGTACCGGAATTTATGAGTACACTGTAAACCTAAGACCAGCAGAATACCAATACAAATTCATAAATGGCGATCAAGATGCTGATGAAGAAGATGGTGATTTCTTAGCAGGTGGTTGTGGTGTATCTAATGGTATTGGTGGCTTTAACAGGTTAGCTGATATCACAGGAATGTTAGTAGATACTATTTTACCTGTTTACATTTACAATACATGTAATATTTCTACTATAGGTTTAGATGAATTTGCTAATAAAACAATTTCATTCTCTGTTTATCCAAATCCAATGAGAAACGACGCAACAGTTTGGTTTGGTAATCATGAAAATGCTTATAGAGTTCAACTTTTCGACTTAACCGGAAAAGCTGTGTTTGATGCTGCCAATGTTATGACCAATAGCTTGGTATTATCAAAAGAAAACTTAAACTCAGGAATTTATATTCTTAAAGTTTCAGATAACGCAGGTTTCTCTTCAGTTGAAAAACTTGTTGTAGAATAATTCAAAACATTAAGTTGAATTAAAGGGCTGTTGGTTTTCCATCAGCCCTTTTTTTATTTTTAATCCATGATAATTAGGTTGGTTTTTTGGCTTGTTTTTTTACCAAGTTTCGTTTTTGGCCAGGTAACATTAAAAATTGTTGGACAACCAGAAAAGCCAACCTTATTTGTAGCCGGAGATTTTAATGGTTGGAATCCCCAATCAGACTCCTTAAATTTTTCCAACAACTTTCATTTTATTGAGCTTCTTCAAATTAGTTCGCCAATTGAATGTAAGTTTACTCAAGGTTCGTGGGATAGGGTAGAGACTACTATTGATTGTGGATTTAAACCAAATAGAGTAATTCAATTTGAGCCAGGTGATACGGTTGCTTTATCAATTGATGGTTGGAGCAACCCTGCTGCAAAACACTCAACAAAAACAAAAAGTGTGTTTCTTTTTAAAGAAAAGATGCCTTTTCCTCAATTAGATACCACAAGAAATATTTGGGTTTATCTACCTCCAACTTATGATGAAAGTAAACTAAAACGGTATCCGGTTTTATATCTTTTTGATGCACAAAACCTATTTGATGAATCTACGGCTTTTGCAAATGAATGGAGAATTGATGAAATTTTTGATTCTCTCTCAAACAAAGGAATTAAAGTCCCAATAGTTGTAGGGATAGAGAATGGAGGCTCAAAAAGAAATTTTGAATATACCCCTTGGCAAAATGAAGACTATGAAAGTGGGGAAGGAAAAAAAATGGCTGAGTTTATTGTTAATGATGTTGCTGAGTTAAAAGGCAGTTAAGGGTAAAACGAATTAGAAAGTATACCTATATTGGAGGTAGCTCTTTAGGCGGATTAATGAGTTTTTACACTTTAATTGAATACAATCATTTTTTTTCAGGAGCACTTGTGTATTCTCCTGCATTTTGGATTAATCCTGAAATTTTTGAT
>JAAZVO010000205.1 GCA_018623405.1 Crocinitomicaceae bacterium | reverse complement strand
TGGTTTCTATCGGCAGAAAATGGTGAGTTACCTTTTATTGTTCTTAGAATAAATACTCTTAAGGTATCAATCAATGGATAAGACAGCACAGACATTGCAAATACCGGTTTTGAAATGTAAACCATGTTAGCCGGAATATCTGATGTATCGTATTCAATCAGTTTTATAGAAAGCACCGAAATAATTAGCCCAATGGTTAATGAGCCTGAGTCTCCCATAAACACCCTGGCAGGTTCGAAATTAAAAATTAGAAAACCTAGCAATGCTCCTGCTAAAGAAAGCGCCAAAATTGCATTGTCTTCACCTCCTGCAAAAAAGAACCAAAGACCAAATGCCAAACAGGCAATAAAGCCAACACCGGCGGCTAATCCATCTAGCCCATCAATAAGATTAAACGCATTTACAATAACGGTGTAGGTAAATACAGAAAGCAGAATGCTTGCCCAATCAGGAATTTCTTGAATACCAAAAATTCCGTACATATTGGTGATTTTTATTTCTGCTATAATCACTAAAATAAAAGCCACGGCAATGTGTCCTGCTAACTTTTTTACGGGTGCTGTGCCAACTAAGTCATCCTTTATTCCGATGAAAAACAGAATCATCATTGCAGCAGCAATGTATTTAAAGTCTCCCACCTCAATTATGGGGTACCAAAGCAAATATGCAATTAGAGTTCCGGCAAAAATGATAACCCCACCAATGGTAGGAATTAGCCTTTTATGTACTTTTCTTTCATCATCAGGATAATCTACCAAACCCTTTAAACGCGCAACCCTAATTAGTGCAGGGGTTGAAACGAACACAATTGCAAAGGCAGTGGCAAATCCTAGTAGAATGGATATCATAATGGGGTTAATCCTTTGGCGAAATTATCAAAAATCGAGGTAGTAGTTGTTTATGTTGGTACTAATTTTAATTCCCATCCAATTGCTGCTACCGAATAAATATCCAAATGAGTCTTCTACTCTCATTCTCCTTGCATAAAAAACTCCGATACCTAAACCTGTAAACTTATTAAAGCGATATCCTAATTCATTCATAAAAAAGTTTCTAGAAGGAGAGTATGAGTTTATTGCATTTACATAAACGCCTTTAAAATTATATTTAATTACTCCAAGTAACTCTGCACCAAACTCCTCTATTGTGAAGCCCAAAGGTTGATTATAATGGAAATAACTTAGGTATAGGTTTTTTTCGATTTGATAATTCATTCCTTCATTTATATTGATTTCACCTTGAATGGTGAAGTTTTTAAGTGTAAAGGCATCGAAGTATTTAAAACCAGCTTGCCAAGCTATTTTATCTAGATCTAATTCTGCAAACAAAGCTTGACCATATAATTCTACTGGTTTTACTGGAATATAGGCAAAATTTAACCCAAGAGTATTATTGGTTTGATGCCTATCAAACCCTGTAAATGCAGAGTTAAAGCCCCAAATAGGATTTACAAAATTCCAGTTGAACGGAATTGAGCCTTCATCATTTCGGCGCTGCCAAATAATTCCTTCGAAAAGCCCGACTGAAAATTTGGAATTTGGCTTAAAACTCAAATAATGAAATGTAGCTGCCTTTCTTTGAAATTGTGGCTCTGAAGAAGTGGTGGCCAGCAACCGTTGCAGATTAATAAGGCTTGCATAAATAGATTGATATACCCATTTATTATTTTTTGATTTCGCAATTAGCTTTAAATGAGGATAATTAAATGAATTATCAGATAACAACAAAGAGCGATAACCATTACCAATAAAGTTTTTATGGTTCCCAAATTGAATATTTAACCAATCGAAAGCATTAAAACTTATCATTCCGGATGCCATGGCAAAATCGTAACCCGTAGGACCAAAGGTTTTTACTCTTCCATTGCCCGGAAACACATTGTTTACCTGAATAAAATTAGATAGGTAAGCAGGAAAAACTCCTTGATTTTCGTAGAAAGTTGTAAAAAACTGAAGCTTTTTGTTGATCTCGCCATTTACAATTACCCCTCTAGTATTTTGAAATAGGTTTTCACCGGTGAACTCATCTCTTCCTAATTGCAAATTATACAGAGGATCTAAAGTAAGAAAGAGGTCTTCATGCTTTTGTTGAATTAAATTTTCTGAAAAGAGCTTTCTACCAATCCATGTTTTTCTTTGTTTCAGATGCAGTAAACTTTCAAGGTCATTTCTGTCAACGCCTGATAAAAAAGTGGTTTGAGGTTGAATAGAAGTATGAACAATAGAATCTGTTGTTACAATTGCCTTTTCAAACTGATGGATTTGATAGTTCCGCTGTGGAAAAATTAGGTTTTGCGCTCTTATATCGAGCCAAATCAACAAGAAAAAAAACACAGCAAGCCGCTGCATGTTAAGCTGTTTCGTTAAAAAATGGTTGGCTTTTCACCTCATCATAAACTGCAGCAATACCTTCTGCTAAAGAAATTTTCGGATTCCACCCCATGCTATTTAACTTAGAGCTATCCATAAGTTTTCTTGGTGTACCATCAGGTTTAGAGGTATCAAATTTTAACTCGCCTTTAAAACCAACAATTTCTTTTATCAAAAGAGCTAAATCTTTTATTGAAATATCTTCGCCATAGCCCACGTTCACGAATCCGCCTTCATTAAAATTTTCCATCAAGAATAAGCATGCATCAGCCAAATCATCCACATGTAAAAACTCTCTAAGTGGAGCGCCTGTTCCCCAAATCTCAACACTTTGGGCATTATTTATTTTGGCATGATGAAACTTTCTTAACAGCGCAGGAAGCACATGCGAATTTTTGGGGTGATAGTTATCATTTGGTCCATACAAATTGGTGGGCATGGCAGAAATGTAATTACACCCGTATTGGTCTCTGTAGGCATCTGCTAACTTAATTCCTGCAATTTTTGCAATGGCATAAGGCTCATTGGTTGGTTCTAACAATCCGGAAAGCAGGTATTCTTCTTTTAATGGTTGAGGAGCCATTTTAGGGTAGATACAAGAAGACCCTAAAAACATTAATTTTTCTACATTATTCAAATATGCAGCTTGAATAATATTGGCTTCTATCATTAAATTATCATACAAAAATTCGGCATGGTAGGTATTATTTGCCAAAATACCTCCAACCTTTGCCGCAGCTACAAAAACATAATTTGGTTTTTCTGAATCAAAAAATTGATTTACTTCTTGTTGGTTTTTTAAATCAAGCTCCTTAGAGGTTTTATAAACCAAATTAGTATAACCTTTTTGTTGAAGGGCTCTAACAATAGCGGAGCCAACCATTCCCCTGTGACCGGCAATGTAAATTTTCGCGTCTTTCTCCATTATTCGTTGTAGCGAAGCACATTGTGCCCACCTTCCATCAAGTATTTATCTCTTTCGAATAGCTCTAAGTCTGCTTGAACCATTTCTTTACAAAGTTCTCTTGCCTCTACTTTTGGCTGCCAACCTAATTCGGTTTTGGCTTTGGTGGCATCTCCAACCAATAAATCAACTTCTGTAGGGCGGTAATAAGTTGGATCTACCTCTACTAATATTTCACCATTGGCTTTGTTAATGCCCTTCTCATTTTCATTTTCGCCTTTCCAAGTAAGTTCTATACAGGCCTCTTCAAAAGCCCAAGTAACAAACTCTCGAACAGCAAATGTTTTTCCTGTGGCTAAAACATAATCATCTGCGTTTTCTTGTTGAAGCATTAACCACATACCGTACACATAATCTTTGGCATGCCCCCAGTCTCGCTTTGCATTTAGGTTTCCTAGATAAAGCTTTTCTTGTAAACCAAGTTTAATTCTAGCTGCTGCCCTGGTTATTTTACGTGTAACAAAGGTCTCTCCTCTTAATGGACTTTCGTGATTAAACAAAATACCGTTGCATGCATACATGTTATACGCTTCACGGTAGTTTTTTACAATCCAAAAACCGTAAAGTTTTGCCACACCGTAAGGACTCCTTGGGTAAAATGGAGTTTTTTCAGTTTGTGGAATTTCCTGAACTTTTCCATACAATTCTGAAGTAGAAGCTTGATAGAACCTAGTCTTCTTTTCTAAACCTAAGATCCTGATTGCCTCTAACATCCTCAACGTTCCAAGAGCATCTGAGTTGGCGGTGTACTCGGCAGATTCAAATGAAACTTTTACGTGCGATTGTGCCGCCAAATTATATATTTCATCCGGCTGCGTTTCTTGAATAATTCTAATTAGGTTAGTAGAGTCTGTTAAGTCTCCATAATGCAAAAAGAATTTTACTCCTTTTTCATGTCTATCATTATATAAATGATCTATCCTATCTGTGTTAAAAAGCGAACTTCTTCTTTTTATTCCGTGAACTATATAGCCTTTTTCTAATAATAGCTCGGCAAGGTAAGCCCCATCTTGACCGGTAACACCCGTAATTAAAGCAGCTTTTTGCTCCATTAATCTTTTAATTTTTTACGTTTTACAATAAACCAAGGGTTCAATAAATTCTCTTTGTTGTAGGCTAATCTTTCACCGGTTTCATGGTTCAAAACCAACATTCCTGCACCTTCGGCAATAGCCTGACCTGCAGCAGTATCCCACTCCATAGTAGGTGCAAACCTAGGGTAAACATCTGCTTTTTTCTCAGCCACTAAACAAATCTTTAAAGAGCTGCCCATAGATATTACTTCAACTTCTTTGTAATTCTTTTTTAGTTTGTTGATGTATTCTTCGGTTTCGGGTGACATATGAGATCTACTTCCCACTGCAGTAAATGGTCTATCTACCTTTATTTTTTTTAATCTTTCACCCTTTAAAATTAGGCTTCCTAGAATATCAAAATCTTCATAATTTTCTATGGCAAAGGCTGTTTTACCCAAGTAACCTATGTACATCTTATTTTTTGCCGGCACATAAATAACCCCCATTATAGGATAGTTATTATCCATTAGGGCAATATTCACGGTAAACTCTCCATTGCGCTTAATAAACTCCTTAGTGCCATCTAGGGGATCTACCATCCAAAAGTTTTTCCAAGACTTCCTTTTTTTGTAAGGAATTGATTTACCCTCTTCACTTAAAATTGGAAATTTTGTTTTTTCCAACATTTCAGTAATTACCTCATTTGCATTTTTATCTGCAATAGTTAATGGAGAATTGTCTTCTTTATGTTCTACTTCAATTTCTTGTTCATAAACCTTCATTATTTCATCACCACCTTTTTTGG
>JAAZVO010000204.1 GCA_018623405.1 Crocinitomicaceae bacterium | reverse complement strand
TATCAAAACTTTAGTGCTAAGGCAGAAACAAACCCAACAGTAATTAAAGAGAATTTGATTGCTCAGCTAACAGCTCCTGTTAGATGGACCCAAACCGTAAAGCAAATGATTGCCGATGGCGCAACAAGTTTTACAGAATTAGGCCCCGGAAAAGTTTTACAAGGTTTAGTAAAAAAAGTGGATAGAGCTATGGAAACTAACGGGTTTTCTTAAACCTTGGTTTTTACCTTTTCCCAAAGTTTAATTTGCCAATTCACCTTTGCTGTAGTTAAATGGTTTTGGTTAGTATCATAAGATTTTACTGTGCATCTAACTGTAGTTTTATCCTCATTCTTCAATTTTTGAATCACTTCATTTTCTAGAAAATCTCGTGTAATTTCAAAATCTACAATTGCTTTTGTTTTTCCTTGAAAATGATAATCTATAGTTAAGCTTTCCATTATCAACCTATACTTTTTTGGGTTTAGATTTAACAGCAACAAAAGCCCTGAGGCGTATTCTGAGGCTGTTGCAAATGAGCAAGCGTGCAATCCATTTATATGGTTTTTATTTTTTTTGATAAAGGGAATTGATACTCGAACTTGTTGAGTGTTTAATTTCTCTACCCAAAACTTATGTGGTTTATTAAAAGGCACAAACCGCAATAGCATTAGGTTAAAAATGTAATTCCAAAACTTACTGTTATTGGCCTTTTTTGCAATTTTATCTAACTCCATTTATCGAAACTTCTATTTTTAGAAAATGAAATTTTCACGGCTAGCCGCTTTAGTAGTTTTCATTTTTCCTATTAATTATTGCTTACTGGCCTTAAATATAGACTCTTTAGTTGTAGAAGCAGAACGCATAGAAGACAAACAAGATGCATTTTTAATTTACAGAAATATAGCCTTAAAGCTAATTGAACGAAACGGCGACTCAGCATTACTTTTTGCAAATAAAGCAGCGGTTAAAGCAAAAGCCTCGGGTAGGCCAAAGGCAAAATACTATGCCGACAAATTATTTGGCAAAGTTTACAGAGAACAAGGAGAAAAAGATGTTGCTTTAGAATACTTTTTTACAGCCATAGATAGTGCCAAATCTGATTCTAACTATAAAGCGGTATCATATATATATTCTGATATAGCAGAATTACATAGAAGAACAGGAGCATATCATAAAGCTATTGAAACATGGAATTTAGCAACCCAATATTCGCAATCGGTAGGCAAAGAAGATTTAATTGCTAAAGACTTTAACAACATCGGGCTATTGCTTTATTACTTGATGGAGGCTGACCCAAAAAATGGAGACTTAGCTATAGACTACCTCAAAAAATCAGTAAAAATTAAATTAAAGTATAATGAAGGTATGGCATCGAGTTATCACAACTTATCGATGATTTACAATGATTTAGACCAACTAGACTCTTCATACAAATACGTAAGGCTTGCTATAAATGAAAACAAGCAAACCAAAAACTACAAATGGCTTTTCTTAAATTACCTAGAACTTATTGATTACTATATTGAAAAAAACGAACCAAATGAAATAAAACCCTATTTAGATTCTGCAAAAGCCTTGTTGATTGAAAAAAACCTCTATTACTATGAAGCAGATTACCTACAGTCTGAAGCCTCTTATTTCAATCAAATTAACAAGCCTTTGATGGCCATAAAATCTGCAAAAAAGTCACTTGAAATCGCTACAAAAAACGAAGACAAAGAACTTGAGCAATTAAACTTTTTTCAATTGCATGTTGCTTTTTTAAAGTTAAATCAGTTAGACTCTTCAAACCACTATTTCAAAAAATACGACAGGCTTAAATCTCAACAAATCGCAAATATCTCATCAGCAGAAGCTAAAGAGTCTTTAAATGATTTAGACCTACTATTTAAACAGCAACAAATTGATTTATTAGATGAAAAAAACAGGTTTAATGAACTCAAAGCAAAATCAGCTCAAAGAATAAACTTATTATTAGCATCGGCACTTTTACTGGTAATTTTTATAGTTTCAATTCTTTTTAATTTTATTCAACAAAAAAGAAAACTTAACCAAAAATTAAACGATGAAGCATTGGTTAGGTTAAAGCAAGAAGCAGAGCTAAAACAGTTAAATGCTGTTTTAAAAGCACAAGAAGAAGAAAAAAACAAAATATCATCAGAATTACATGACCACATTGGAGGCTCACTTGCCGCCCTTAAAATGCGAATTGATAGAATTGATAATAATCAAGAGTGGCAAAACGATACTATTGAGCTTGTAGATCAAATAGCCAAAGGAGTAAGAAATATTTCGCATTTATTATCTGCTAATAAAATCTTAAAAATTGGTTTAAAGCGGGCTCTAGTGCATTTGGCTAGTCATTTTGAATCGGGAAAAACCCAAATTAAAACCTTTATTGAAGATTTGGAGGATGAAATTTCTGATGAAATGAAAATTAATATTTTTAGGATTATACAAGAGCTATTTACTAACGTACAAAAACATGCCAACGCCTCTACAGTATTTTTGCAAATCGTAAAAGATCAAAACTTTATCAATATTTCTGTTGAAGACAATGGAGTTGGGTTCGACTCTTCTAAAAAATCATTAGGAATAGGACTTGACAACATAAATGACAGGGTTAAAACCTTGAAAGGCGAAATTGAGATTGATTCAAAATTGGGAAAGGGCACCTCTGTGACAATGCAGATACCTTTAGTAACTGAAAAAGTATAAAAATTGAAGATTGCCATTTTAGACGACCACAAACTTTTTGCCGAAGGGCTTTTAAAGTTAATTGAAGAGAAAATTGAAGATGTTGAAATCAATACATTTTCTGAGCCAAAAGAGTTTTTATCCTCTAAGTATCTAAATCAATTAAACCTATTGTTTTTAGATCTTTCTATGCCTGAGGTTGATGGCTTTGCTGTATTAAAAACCTTACAAAATGCAGCCCCAAACCTTAAAGTTATTGTTATCTCCATGCATGATGAGCCTGCTTTTATTCAACCGGCAATAAAAGAACCCAACCTTTTTGGTTACTTACTTAAAACAGATAGCCAAAAAGAAATTGTAAGCGCCATAACCGCAGCAAAAAATCAAAAAAGACATTTTTCGAACTCTGTTGCCGAAATAATTAAACAAGGAGAAAGAGAAAAAGAGGAGCAAGTTTGGTTTACCTCAAGAGAATTGGAAATATTAAGGCTTTTAAATGAGGGCTTAAATGTTGTTGAAATTGCTGAAAAACTTGGAATAGAAAAAAGCACAGTTGAAACCCATAAAAAAAACATGGTAAAAAAAGCAGGGGTAAACTCAGCGCTTAAATTACTAAACTATGCAAGGAAGTTAAATTACCTGTAGCCTTATTTTTTAAAAGGTTGGTATGTGCGAGCAGAATTCTTTCTAAATTTATTTCCTCCATAAACTTGATTAAAAAAAACAAAAGACCTCATTAAAACATGCTAGTAAAAACTTTTGCCAGTGCGGTTTACGGAATAGATGCTACCACAATTACCATTGAGGTAAATATTGACAAAGGTTTTAAGTTTTTTTTGGTAGGCTTGCCTGATAATGCCGTAAAAGAGAGCCAAAAAAGAATAGAAGCAGCACTAAAAAACTCTAATCTAAAATTTCCGGGCAAAAAAATTACTATCAACATGGCCCCGGCCGATATTAGAAAAGAAGGCAGCAGCTTCGATTTGCCTCTTGCTATTGGTATTTTAGCTGCATCAGGACAAATGGATGCCGACCAACTCGATGAATTTGTAATTATGGGGGAGTTAAGTTTAGATGGCTCTTTACAACCCATAAAGGGAGCATTACCTATTGCCATACAAGCGAAAAAAGAGGGCTTTAAAGGCTTTTTGTTGCCTTCGCAAAATGCTGAGGAAGCTGCAATTGTTGAAGGTATAGATGTGTATGGCATTGAAAATATTAGTGAAGTAGTTGATTTCTTTAACGGAAATAAAACTTTATCTCCAGCTCTTTTTGATACCCAAAAAGCATTTGAAGAACAACTTGACTTATACGATGTAGATTTTGCAGATGTAAAAGGCCAAGAAAATGCCAAAAGAGCTTTAGAAATTGCAGCCGCCGGAGGTCATAATTTAGTAATGATAGGTCCGCCGGGAGTAGGAAAAACCATGCTTGCCCGCAGAATTCCTACAATTTTACCACCACTATCATTAAACGAAGCCCTAGAAACCACAAAAATTCATTCGGTAGCCGGTAAATTAGGTAGCAGAACATCTTTACTAACCACAAGACCTTTTAGAAGTCCCCATCATACAGTTAGTAATGTTGCCCTTGTTGGAGGAGGAAGTCACCCCCAACCTGGCGAAATCTCTTTGGCTCATAACGGCGTACTGTTTTTAGATGAATTACCCGAATTTGCAAGAACAGTGCTTGAGGTTTTAAGGCAACCGCTTGAAGATAGAGAGGTAACAATTTCTAGAGCTAAATTCTCGGTAGACTACCCTGCAGCCTTTATGCTCGTAGCATCAATGAATCCTTCACCAAGTGGAAATTTTTACGACCCAAATGGAGATAATCCCGATTCAGAATATGAAGTAAGAAGGTATTTAAGCAAAATTTCAGGGCCTTTGCTAGATAGAATTGATTTACATGTGGAAGTAAACCCTGTTGCATTCGAAGAATTATCATCAAAAAGAAAAGAAGAAAGTAGCGCTGAAATTAGGAAAAGGGTAATTGAGGCAAGAAAAATTCAATCAAAACGGTATGAAGAATTAGAATCTGTTCATAGCAATGCCCAACTGCCTCCAAAGCAAATAAAAAAATGGTGCGAAATAGATGAAGCTGGAAATGCTATGCTAAAAAACGCCATGGAAAAACTCGGACTTTCTGCAAGATCATACGCAAGAATTTTAAAAGTTGCTAGAACAATTGCCGATTTAGAAGCTTCAGAGAAAATTGAACCACCCCATGTGGCAGAAGCAATACAATACCGCAGCCTTGATAGAGATGGTTGGCTTAGTTAACCAATTGTAAATATTTGCAAAAACTGTCCGTAAGTATTACATATTTGTTCGTTTCCGAACATTATCAAAATTCCCTACCAAACCCTATTTACCTAAAAAACAATCACTTAAACCATTAATTAAGTTTTGGCAACAATTATGAAAATGGTTGTGTAACTAAAACGGTAGCAGTGCCGTCTAATTATTAAACCAACTAAAACTTAATACAATGAAAAAGTTA
>JAAZVO010000203.1 GCA_018623405.1 Crocinitomicaceae bacterium | reverse complement strand
TAGTGTGGTTTCGGCTTATTTCCCATCGGGAGCAAGTGGCTTAGAAAGGCATTTCTACAAATTAGAGTTTTTAAGCGCTTTTCAGAATTATATAAGCCAACTAATTAAGGTTCAACCCAACCTTATTATTTGTGGCGATTTAAACATTTGTCATCAGCTAAAAGATATTTACGACCCTATTGGATTAATGCAAGCATCAGTTTTTTACAAGAAGAATGAGATTGGCTAACCGACTTTTTAGCAATTGGGTTTGTAGATGCCTTTAGAGCATTTAACCCTAACCCACACCAATATACTTGGTTCAGTTACATGGCCAATGCAAAACAAAAAAACTTAGGTTGGAGAATTGATTATATTTTGATTTCAAAAGCCTTAGAGCATAAACTTGAAAACTCAATAATTTTAAAATCTGCTCCCTACTCAGACCATTGCCCTGTTGTAGCAAATCTTATGACGTAAAATGCGTAACGCAAATTACGTAACGCATTTTACGTTATGTTTGTAGCGCAATTCACGTATTATGAACCCTTTTTTAGTCACCTCATACATTTCAGAAGAATTCTTTTGTAACAGAAAAGAAGAAACCAATAAACTAAAATCAAATATCAAAAATGGAAGGAATACCGTTATCTATGGGTGGAGAAGATTAGGAAAAACATCATTAATAAAGCACTTAGAAAGTAAATTAGGAAAAGGCTACGAGGTACTCTATGTAGATTTATTAGGCACAAAAAATATTGATGAGGCACAAAAAATAATTGGAAAAGAAATCTTCAACTTTTATGCAAAAAAATTGGATGCGCTTCCATTTAACCTACAACGGTTATTTAGTAATCTAGGATTAAGCATAGGTTTTGATCAATTTTCAGGCACCCCAGAGATTTCAGTAAACTTTTCAAAAGAAAATAACAGGACAAATTCATTTGAATCTATTGGTGAATTTTTGAGCAACAGAAAAAATCAAGTAATATTAGTATTAGATGAGTTTCAAGAAATAAACCACTATGCGGGTGGCAATGCAGAAGCTTTGTTTAGGGGGTTTATGCAAGCAAACCCAAAAGTGAGGTTTATTTTTAGTGGAAGCCAAAGAAACCTTATACAATCAATGTTCTTGGAAAGAAATAGACCTTTTTATAAAAGTTGTGAGTTGTTACTTATTGAAGGAATTAAACTTTCTGAATACTCAACTTTTATTAAAACCCACTTTCAACGAAATGAAAAACAAATAAGCCAAGAAATAATAGATGAGCTTTATGATTGGAGCAGGGGTCAAACATACTGTATACAGCAGATATGTAATAAGCTTTACGACAGAAACAAAAAACCGGATAAACCATCGCTATATAACGTACAGCATGATATCGTAAAACAAGAAGCTCCAATTTTTTCAACCATAATAAATACACTTTCTAATACCCAAAGAAACGTTTTAGAGGCCATCGCAAAAGAAGAGCCTTTATTAAATCAAAATGCACAATCGTTTTTAAATAAACATAAGCTTGGGGCAGCAAGCTCTGTAAATACTGCCTTAAAAAAATTAATTGCTAGTGAATTAGTAATAAAAACGGAAAAAGGTTATATGGTGCATGATGTAATTTTTAGCCAATGGCTAAAAAAGTTGATTTAATCAAAATCGCATAGCATACTGCAAGGCAATATTTCGAGGTGGTTGAATATCTCCGGGTCTGCCCATTACCTCCCTATTTAACAGGTTATTAATTACCAAAGTAACCTTTGCATTTTCATTTAACTCGTACCCAAAACGCATATCAAAAACATAATCGCCTTTGTTAAACCGTTGGCGGTATTCTTTTAAGCCGGGCAAAACTCTTGTAAATTCTAATCCCCCGATAAGTGTCTCTTCAAAAGTCCTATCGATGTTTTCCATAAACGAGTTGTACCTAAAGCTTACACCAAACATAAATTTTTGATATTCTAGCATTACATCTGCTTTTGCCAAATGCCTAAAGCGGTACTTTAAAATAGGGTTGGCAGAAGTGTCTGAAAAACCTGCCCTGTAGGTAGAATCTAACCCAAGATTCACAGGATTCATAAAGGTATAGCCTGCAATAATAGTTGTTTTTATTGGTCCTATTTCACCTTCTCCACCGAGCGATAAATCCCAACCGGAAATTCGAGCCCTTCCTATGTTTAGCGATTTAAAACCGATGTTATCTAACAACTGTGGCAAAGTTGGATTAGTGATAGAATCGGGCAAGTACAACCCAAAAGTAAACTCCATCATGTTTTGGTATTCAGTCCAATAGTAGGCCGCATCTATAAACCCTTTCCAATTCGAAATTTTAAAAACCTGCTTAACTCCTAATTCTGCATTCCATCCTGTTTCTGGCTGTAAATTAGGATTAGGAAAAACCCTTAATACACTAATATTGGTAGCCACAAACTTCTCTGCAATAGAGGGAAAACGGTAGCCTTGACCAAACGAACCTCTTAAAAAGGTACCTTTCCAAACGTTGTAATTTATACCTAGCCGCATTACAGGTTTAAACCTTTGATTACGAGCTAATACTAGTGTATCGTTCCAAGTGGTATTATCATTTGAAATGTTTAACCCCCTTGGTAATAACCAATCTGTTTGGGTTTCTACGGAATCAATTCTAAAATATTCAGCCCTTGCTCCAAAAGAAACATTTAGCTTTTCCCACTTTTGTTCAAATTGAAAATAAGGAGCAATGTTTAGGGCATCGTGGTTTCCATATAAAACAGAAAACACATTTACCTTATTGGCCATTAAGCCTGCACTCAATTGGGTTTTTTCAGAAAAATCGTGTTGGTATAAATACTCACCAAAGTAACTCTCAGAAGTAGCACTTGGTTGTGTTATATTTTGGTTATCAGTAAAGAAAAACCGCGACCTAAATAGGTGAACATCACCATTATTAGCATAAAAGAAAATCTTAGGGTCTAAGTGAAAACGGTAATTGGTGTAATAGTTTAGCGTGGTGGTTGCAGTATCGGTTCCACCTTGAGGCACCAATGCCGTTGAGTCACTTTCCCAAAGAAAAAACAACCCTCCGTTTACTCGCATACCGCCACCATTTAACTCAAACCGCCATTTGTTATTGAGGTTATACCCTAATTGAAAGTTTGCTCGAAGGCGTTGTTCCGTTTCTCCTTGTTTGTACCCTTGATCATTAAATCCATTGAGTTGAAACCCCACATCGAGGTGCTTTTCTTTTTGAAGATGCGAGAAGCTAAAACCCGTAAAAGAGGGGTTTGCGCCTTGTTTCCACTTTAATGGTTTGTAAAGGTTTCCTAACGAATCTCTACGTTGCCCTAAGGTATCGGGTCTTACAGGGTCGCTGTAAATACCGTGAAACATGCTTAGCTTGGTTTCGGGTTGGGCTTTTGGTTTTGCCGTTCTAATGTTAATTACCCCGTTTAACGCCGATGAACCAAACAAGGCTGATGATGCACCTTTTAATACCTCTACTTGCTCTAGGTTTTCTACGGGCAAATAATTCCATTTAACATCGTTTGCATCTCCGGCAAGTAGAGGCATATCGTCTAATAAAACCATTACGCGCGAGCCTGCTCCATAGCTATATCCACCACCTCCACGAATGTTAGCTTGGCCGTCTAAAACTGTTACTGAGGGCACTTGCTCTATGGCCGTTTCGAGGTTGTAGGTGTTTTTGGTTTCAATTAAACCTGTTTTTAATACCTCTATAGAAACAGGTACTTTTTCTACTACCTCTCTCCTTTTAGAGGCAGTTATCACAACTGTATTTAAACTGTTTGATTTGGGAGAAAGTAAAATGGTAATACCATTGCCGTTTACCGCAATTTTTTTGGTGCGGTAACCCAAATATGAAATGGTGATTTTGTCTTCGGTTGAGTTAAGGTTTAATTTAAACTTCCCTTCAATATCTGTAACGGTTCCGTTATTGGTAGTTGTAAAAACATTTGCACCAATTAATGGTGCTTTACTAAGTGAATCAAGAACCAGGCCTTTTATCTGTTGGGCATTGGCAAAGCCAAAACAGATGATGAAGCCAATTATCAAAAACCACTTTTTCAATTGCTTTTGTTTTTATCAAATATAGGCAGGATTGAATTTGTTTTTGGCCATGCGTTTATTTATGGTCTTTTACCTTTAAACTCAGCCATTCTTTAATAATTTGGAAGTTTAAATTTCCTTTTGAGATTTCAATTATCAAAAAATACTTTTCTTCCTCAGTTGCTTCAATATCTAAATTATTTTGCAATAGCAATAACCTAATTAAGGTATAACCAACCCTTTTGTTTCCATCAATAAATGGATGATTTTTTACAATACTTTCGAGTAATGCGGAAGCTTTTTCTATGGTTGTAGGGTAAAGCTCTTTTCCATCGAATGTTGAAAATGGCCTCGCCAATGCTGATTCTAAAATGTTTAAATCCCTTATTCCAAAGGAGCCGCCGAACTTTTCAATTAAAATTCTATGGATTTCCTTAACCTCATCTGCGTTAATCATTTTGCTAAACGCTGAAGAAGGTTTTTATCTTCATCCAAAACCTTTGAGAGGTTACTTTTTAATGAAGGTTTATCTGAGTTATTTTCTTGAGCCTGTTTTAAATATGCCAATACATCTTTTAAGGCTGTTTCTGGAACCTTTTCAAGTGACTTTTTTATTTCACGTTTTATTTGGCTAATTGTCAATCTAATGGATTTATTTCAAATTTAGTAAAACCATTTCACATGTTAGTTGCCTTGCCATTAAACGGGTTAAAATCGCGGTGTTTAATACCTAAAGTGGCTGCTCGGTGTACTTTATCGCTGCCAAAGCGTATTCTAACTTTATCCATTGCTTGGTAGAGGTTAATCATTTCTTCGGTATCATCAAACATATTTATTTGGTAGCCTCCACTTACCAAGTGGCTAAACCGCACACCAATTAACCTAACCAATAGTCTGCGTTGGTACAGCTTTTCGAAAAGCTCTTTGGCGGTATTTACTAGAATATGATCTGCAGAGCAATAAGGTATTCGCTTTTGAACGGTATGGGTATCAAAATCGGAATAGCGAATTTTTACCGCCACACATGCTGTTAACTTGGTTTGCTTCCGTAGCTTAAATGCCAATTTTTCTGTCATGGCTACCAAAATGTTCTTCAACTTCACCACATCAATGGTGTCGTGCTCAAAGGTTTGCTCTGTCGACATTGATTTTTGCTCGGTGTAAGGCACCACAGGAG
>JAAZVO010000020.1 GCA_018623405.1 Crocinitomicaceae bacterium | reverse complement strand
TTTTTCCAAAGTTTTATGAGGTCAAAAAATAAGCTGTATAGCGGTTGAGATTGAATGCTTAATCCGGCGCTAATATTTACAGTTTTAATATTTTCAGGAAGCGAGTTTAATAACTGAGGTAAATTAGCCGTGTTGCCTAATACAACCGCAGTTTCTTTTTGCTCCTCTAACGAAAGATTACTAAGCAAACTACTTAGAATTTTAGTTTGATTGTAGTTTCCTTGAGTGCCAACTATGTTAATCTTCTTGGGCTTTTGAGTTAGTTGATTACCCAAAAAGCTAATGTTTTGTTCTTTTAATGCTTTTGCCGCTGCTTTAATGGGTTTGCCTGCTTCGTGAAATTGATTATTGAAATAATACTCATCTACATCCCAATAAAAATGGGTGTTGGTTTGATTTTTAAATTGTGAGAATATTTTTTGTTCTGATGCTGTTAAGGCATTAAATCCTATAAAGTAGTAATGTTTGTAGCTGCTTAACTTTTCATTAAAAATATCATTGAAGTTGGCCGCCAATTTTTTTTCGGCATAAGACCTTGAAAATAGCTCTGACTTTTCGAATGGTTTTACAAATTCTTCAAAAAGAAATGGAAGCTTTTTCCAAAATGAAAAATACTCAGACTGAAGTGGTGTTGGGTTTCCATCGGTAGGATTCCAATTTTCAAGTATTCTAATTTTTTCAAGATGGGTTAGTAAAGTTTTAAAATTAACTTGAGATTCTAAAATGTCATTAAAGTCTGATAATATTATTGCACTCCATTTTAGGAAGTCTTCAAGTGAATCGTTTTTTTGATAAACGTTCTGATAGCAATTGAAAAGGTGCATTTTTACCTCTAAGTCAGAGGAATAATTGAGCTTAAAAACATCTTGTAAAAAATCATCAAACCCTTCAATTTTTGGCAACCAAATAGGCTTGGAGATTCTTTTTTGAAGCTCTTTTTCTAAGAATAATTTAGCTCTGCGGTTGGGGAAAATTACCCTTACATTTTGGAGTTGTTCTGGGTGGTTTGCCAATAGGCTTTCGGCAACTTTTCCTAAAAACGTAGTTTGGTTATTATTTAAGTTTAAATCCATTTTTAACGAATGTAAATAATTCAGCCCATCCATCTTTACTTGTTAAAACTTCTTTTAATATGCTTTTAAAACTTTTTTTTGTTGGAGGTTTCTCGATGTTTTTATCAAAGGATTTTTGTCTTTGCTGAAATAAAAATTCATCTGCTGCAGCAAGCTTGTCAGTACGTTTTACTAATTTTTTTGCTTTTTCTTTCCGCCCTAACTTATCTTCAATAATTCCAAGGTTATTTAATGCCACTGCATCATTAGGATCTAATTTTAAGCAGCGTTCATAATCTTCTACAGCCCCAATATAATCGCCCATCAAATCTTTAACATAAGCCCTGCTAGAAAATCTAAATGGGTTTTCAGGTTGTAGTTCTGCTGCAGTATTTAAATCAGATAAGGCAAGGCTAAAATTTCTTGAATGGAGGTAAGACATTCCTCTTTCGTAGTATATGTATGGGTTTTCTTCTTTTTCAATGGCTTTAGAAAAGTTTTCAATGGCTTCACTAAACTTTTTAGCCTTGTATAGCTTTTGGCCTTCAATAAAAAATGGGTTATTACTCATTTTGCTTTTTTTTACAAACCAAATAACCTTTAATTAGTTTTCCGCTCATGGAATTTCCTATATATAAAGAGTACCTAGATCAAAAATCGTACTTTCAAATTCTTAGTCCAGATGAGTTTTTGGAATTAAAAATAACAGGTAAAACTTTTACCTTACATAGAATAAAAGCTAAAATTCTTCCTGAAAGAGTAATGATTCAAGATATGCTTGAAAAAGAGGAGTTTTGGGTTACCTGCACTGAAAATGAGTTTGCTGAAAAATTGGAATTTTGCCGACGAAATTTAAAGGAGTTGCCTTGAGAATCTTGTTTTATTATTTTTTATTTCTCCCCATTTTTACCATTGCCCAAAATGACTATGGTTGGTGGAACAATAAGCACAATTGGGATGGCGTAACTTCTTGGCAAGATTATATGGTTTATTCACCAAGGTATTTTGGTCCAAACGCATTGCCAATTCCTGACGCTACAAAAGGCGCCATGAAACTAAAAGGAGAGTTAGAAACTTCGCTTTTGGCCCAATTAATTTCGGGCGATAATACTTATGCATTTTTTGAGCGTGGAGGTGTACCTTTTGGTAAACGAGTTTTTATTGAGGTTTATGGCGTTGGGTTAGAATATTACAATTTAGATTCAACAAAGCGGGATGAAAGATTTGCAAGAGATGAGGATGCAAAAGGACTTATTGGGGGCGATATTTATTTTTCTACCTATTTACAATTGATAGAAGAGTCTGACAAATTACCCGGGGTTGGTTTAAGAGCGGCTATTAGAACCGCCTCAGGATTGCACCTAAAAAATGCTAGATATACCGATGCTCCCGGATACTTTTTTGATGTATCGGTTGGGAAATTTATAGTAAAAAACGAAAACTTTAACCTTCGTTTATTTACCATGTTAGGGTTTTATGCATGGCAAACCAATGATGTAAATGCCTTGCAAAACGATGCGATTATGTTTAGCCTTGGTGCTGACTCGAGATATGGAAATTGGTTTTGGAAAACTGACTTTTCGGGTTTTAAAGGGTACTTAAATAACGGTGATTTTCCTTTGGCATTTCGGAATGAATTAGGGTTTGAAAACCAACAATTTTCTTTAGGCCTAATCTCAAACTTTGGTTTTAAAGACAACCTTTACAATACATTCGGCATTAGGTTTATCGAAAAAATAAATTGGCTTAAAATGGATTAAAGCTCTAAGGTCATTTCTTGGTGAGGAATTCCATCTTCAAGATATTTTTTCCCTGTGTTTTTAAAGCCTAAATTATTGTAAAAAGCATCGAGGTATTGTTGGGCAGAAATAACTACCAATTTTTCTTTAAGGTCTGATTTTATAAAAGCTAAAGCGGCTTCCATAATAAGTTTTCCATATCCTCTTTTTCTATAATCTTTATGAACGGCTACTCGGCCTATTTTACAATAGCTTTTGTTGGAATTAGTAATTATTCTTAAGGTCCCGATAACTATTTGATTTTCTACTTGAATAAGGTGAAAGGCTCTTTTATCTTCTTCATCTAGCTCAGGGTATGGACAATTCTGCTCAACTACAAAAATGTCTGTCCTTAGTTTCAGAATATCAAATAGTTCATCTCTAGTTAAATCACTGTATTTCTTTATTGCTATCAACTTTATTTATGATGATTTGTTAATCAATAAAACTAAAAAAATGAAGGTTTATACCCTTGAAAGAAGTGTAAAATTACCTATTACCATTGATGAGGCTTGGAAATTCTTTTCAGACCCAAAAAACTTGGCAACCATTACGCCCGATTATATGTACTTTAAAGTAACCAATGAAGATGAGCTAACTCAAATGTACGCAGGGCAAATCATAACATACATTGTAAAACCTTTAATGGGTATTCCTATGAGGTGGTGTACCGAAATAAAAAATGTTGAGAAACATAAAATGTTTGTGGATGAGCAAAGGTTCGGACCGTATGCTTTGTGGCATCATAAACATATTTTTACTGAGGTAGAAGGTGGGGTTATCAATAAAGATTTGGTGCACTATGCAATACCCTTTGGCTTTATTGGAAGAATTGCCAACAGCTTAATTGTAAAAAGCAAGTTAGATGAAATATTTAACTTCAGAAACCAAAAGCTAAAAGAAATTTTTGGGGAAATTAAAATGAAAGTAGCTTAATTAATAGGCTCTACTTCATTTAAATCTACATAAGCCAAAAAAGGTTTTATGTTGTTGTATCCCATAGCTTTTAACGCATCGGTATATTCGAGCAATTGGTTTTTATGGGTTTCTTTTTTCTCTCCTGTTTTATAGTCAATTAAAAAAGTAGTGCTATTGGTAATAGTTACCTTATCAGGTCGGTATTTGGTACCGTCTTTTAGCAGAATTTCTCTTTCGTTTAATTGATTTTTTTCTGAATAGGCTTCCGTTAACTCAGGGTGGAAAACGATTTGTTTTATTTTTTCTTGAAGGCCGCCTTCCAACTGTTTAAACCATGTTGAGTTTAAAGATTCGGTTGATGTTACCTGTTCAAAAAGTTCATGAATGGCAATTCCTTTCTCCATTGCGCTATTACTGTAGGGCAGAAGCTTCGATACTACTTTTATTTTCTTTTTCCAATTATTAAAATGCCTAAATACTTCAAACGAGTTTTGTTTAGTTTGATTTTTAGCTGATGAATGTTCAGGTTGGCCATATTGCCAATGATTGGTTTCCACTTCTACTAGGTTATTAAAATTTGAAGCCGCTTCAAGCAATAGAGATTCTATTTTTCCATTGCTTTTTTCTTTCAATTTACTAAAGATGTAAAGATTCTTTTTTGGTCGAGTACATGCTACATACAGCATGTTGAAGCTATCTAAAATAGTTTTATTTTTTTCGGTTTCATGATTTTCTGAAAACCCAACAATCGAGGCACCATCTTTTGATAATGGAAGGTAAAACTCCTCTAAATTGGATTTAAAGGGAGCAAGCTTAACCCACTCAGCATAGTTTCTTAAAGTTGTATCATACCAAGTGTAGGGGAGAATAACAGTTTCGAATTGTAATCCTTTAGATTTATGAATAGACATTACCTGAACGGCATTTACATTTTCAGGAGATTCAATGGCTATGTTATCTTTTTCAATGCTCCACCAATCTTGAAAAGTTGCGTATTTGGTATGAATTTCTAATTCTGAATCGTAAAGGGCATTTAAAAAGGTAACAACAAATGCATCATCCTCAGTTAAAAAACCAAACCAATTCGCCAAGGTTTCGGCAACTGTAGCCGTAGATGCATCGTTTAATTCTTTGAGGTCTTTTTTAGGAAATACTTCAGATAATAGGTTGTCTGACAGGTTGTTTAAATCTGATAATTCAGCAAATCCATTTTTAATTAACCAATAAGAAAGTTTGGCATTAAGCTCTTTACTTTTTCCAAAATTTTGAAGGTAAATTATACAAGAAGCAATTAAACAAACTCGTTTAGAGTTTTTTACCAAAAGCCCTTCAGCAGAAATTACAGGAATACTCTTTTGGGTTAAATAGGATACCATTTCAGCAACATCATCGTTTTTTCTGCATAAAATAGCAATGTTGTTAAGGGGTAAGTTTTGAGATTTTAGTTTTGAAACAATTGATAAAACAGCGTTTAGTTGTGTTTCTTTTAATAGGTCGTTGTCTTCAAAAAAAATGATTTCTACGTATCCTTGGTCTTCTTTTTTTGGAGTGTCTTGTTTAAAATCCGAAAAAAAGCTTTTTTGGTTATCCGCAACATTCTCTTGCATAATGGAAAACAAGAAATTATTAAACTCAATAATCTTTTTTTCAGACCTGTAGTTGGTTACTAAAGGTTCTGTTTTTGCCATAAAATTTTGCAAAACATTAAACCTTGCCTTCTCTGATGCAGAAACTTTAACTGGCTCCGGAAATTTTGCCAATTGTTCTGCTTCTCCACCTCGCCATCGGTAAATACTTTGTTTTACGTCTCCTACAATAAGCACTTGGTTTCCGCCTCCTAAGCTATTTTCTACTAATGGAAAAAGGTTTTGCCACTGAATTACTGAAGTGTCTTGAAATTCATCTATAAAAATGTGTTTGAAACGCTCGCCTGTTCTATGGTAAATAAAAGGGGCAGGCTCTTCTTTAATGGCATCAGTTACAATTTTATTGAAGTCGGAAATCAGGATGTAATTTTCTTCGTTTTTTGATTTTTCGAGTAGGCTTGCTACTTCTTTTAGCATGCCCATTGGGTATAAACTTTTTAGAATTAGTTTGTGCAACTCGTAGGCTGTTCTGTATTCTTTCTCAAATTCTTCTAATTCTTTTAAATAAACCCTAAGTTCTTCTTTAACCTTATCAATGCCATCTTTTTGTTCTTGAGTAACTTTAGATTTATAGTCTTTATTCAAAAAACTTAAAACACTTTTATTTAACTCTTTGGGTTCACCATCTGCTAGTTTTTTAAAATAGGTTCCGGCACCACTTCTTGCTCCCTGCGGAAAAGCATCTAAATCCACTTGATTTTCTTCAATTAATTGGTAGCCTTTATCTCCGTATGACTTTAATACTTTTTCGAATTCCTCTATTTTAGGTTGAATGTATTCTCTAATTGCTACAAAGTCTTTTAAAGGGTGTTTTGCCAACTGTTTAATTGAATTATTATTCTCTGCAGTCAATAAAATTTTACAGAAATCTAGCAAAGTGTACTCAACATTCCACGATTTTTCTTCGCTAAGTCTTTGTAAGGTAAATTCAGTAATAAACTTTAGAAGTTCTTTTTCATCCCTTGCGTTTTCAATTAAATTTAAAATTGCTTGTTCAAGTGCTTTTTCTTCATCAAGGTTCACCTCAAAGCCACTAGGCAAGCCTAAATCTTTAGAAAAGGTTTTTAGTATTTTTAGTACAAATGCATCAATGGTGCTTATAGCAAAATCTGAATAATTGTGCAGAATAGAAAATAAGGAGTTTGAAGCCCTTTCTTTAAATTCTTGATTGGTTAAATCCGTTTTTTGCTGTAGTTCTGTTAAATAATCTATTGATGAAAAATCTTTAAAAGCAATGGTTTGAAGCTCCTCAACAATACGTTGCTTCATTTCTAAAGCAGCTTTATTTGTAAAGGTTATTGCCAATATTTCTTTAAACGCAAATGGGTTTGAGTTTTGTAATATGAGGTACAAGTATTCATTTACTAATCTTGTAGTTTTACCACTTCCCGCAGATGCGTTAAGAACCCTTAAATTTGAACCCATTATTACTTTTAGTTGTTATTTTAATTTATGAATAGATTTTTATTGATTCTCTCCCTTTTGCTGATTAATGTTTTTGCTTTTGCTCAAAACTATGAAAAGCATGAACTTATTCTTCAGCTTCAACCAAAAACTGATGCTTTTTTGTTTTTAGAAGATGTAAATCAAAACTTTCCACAGCTAAATGCAGAGTTAAAAGAAACACTTTCCAAAAACTTCAATATTCAATTGGTAGGCATCAATTCAAACCTCAATGAAAATGAAGCATTACAATTCTTTTTTGAGTTTCCTAATGTTTTGTCGGGTCAATTGAATTATAAAAATATTAAGCAAAGAGACAGTATTCCAAATGATCCATCATATATTCAGCAGTGGTGCCACTATGTTATGGATTCTGAGTTTGCATGGGCGCGCAACAAAGGTGGATTAACCTCTAATGGCGACACAATAGTTGTTGCAGTTATTGATGGCGGAAACCAACCTCATGAAGATTTAGATTTTTATGTAAACCGACATGAAATTCCAAATAATGGGTTAGATGACGATAACAATGGTTTTGTAGATGATGTATCAGGATGGAATGCCTACAACAATAATGGAAATGTGCCTTCAGATTATCACGGCAATCACGTAGCGGGAATTATTGGAGCAATTGGAAATAACGATGAAGGTGTTACTGGAGTTAATTGGAATGTAAAAATTCTTCCCGTTGCAGGTTCATCTTCTAATCAATCAACGGTAGTTAAAGCATATGATTATGTTTACACGCTACGAGATATTTATAATAGAACCAATGGCGATTCTGGGGCTTTTGTAGTTTCTACGAATTCTTCATTTGGTATCAACCAGGCTAACCCCAATAACTTTCCTATTTGGTGTAATTTTTACGATTCTTTAGGAAAAGCAGGTATTTTAAGTGCAACCGCTACTGCCAATGCAAATTTTGATATTGATGTGGTTGGAGATATGCCTACCGCTTGTACTTCAGACTTTATGATTGCTGTTACAAATACTAATTCTACTGATAATAAATATGCTGGAGCTGGTTTTGGTAAAACCACAATAGATATTGGTGCTCCCGGCTCAAATATTTATTCAACAGGCCTCAATAATACCTACAGTTCATCAACTGGAACTTCAATGGCAACCCCTCAAGTGGCAGGAGCAATAGCTTTAATGTATGCTAATATTTGTGATTTAATGTGGCAAGAGTATGAAAACGACCCTGAAGGCTTGGCCAATACAATAAAGGATATGTTGCTAACACAAGGTTTTGACTCAATACCTGGATTGCAGGGATTAACTGTTACAGGTGGACGATTAAATCTAAATAAGGCTGTTGCCGCTGTTAATGAACATTGCAGAGTATTAAGTATTAAAAACCAAAAACAATTACACGCGAACACTTTCACTGTTTATCCTAATCCTAGTGATGGCTTGGTAAATATTACTTCAACCGAAAATTCACCAATAGAGATTTATACAATTGATGGAAAATTATTTGACCTGATTTACCAAAATTCCGATTTTCACCAAAAGAACTTTCGCCAAGGAATTTACGTTATTAAACAACTTACGGCAAACGGACTTGCAGTTGAAAAGTTGATAGTGCATTGATAAACCGAATTTCATATATATTATTTGCTTTTTTGCTTTTGCAGGCATGTAGAGATGATCCTTTTGAGGTTCCATACATGTATTTGCCTCCGCAAACAACACCTTACGAAATTCAAATTCCTGATAGTTTTCCTTCGCTTCCTCCGCAAGATGTAGAGCTAACTGTAGAAGGAGTAACACTTGGTAAAAAGTTGTTTTACGATCCTATTCTTTCTGCCGATGGTACACAAAGTTGTGCAAGTTGTCATAACCAATCGTTAGGTTTTACTGATAATGGAAAACGCTTTTCTGTGGGTATAGATGGCAAGGAGGGTACAAAAAATGCAATGCCACTTTTTAACCTTGGGTATTACACAAAGTTTTTTTGGGATGGTAGGTCTCCAAACCTTATGCACCAGGCTTTACAACCGGTTATTGATCCATTAGAAATGCATAATACATGGAGTAATGCTATTCAAAAACTTCAAAATCACAATGAATATCCTGAGCTTTTTGAAAAAGCCTATGGAAATATTCCAATTGATTCAACTTTGGTATCGCACGCAATTACCCAATTTGAACTTTCCATGATTTCGGCTAATTCAAAATATGATAAAGCAATTAAGTTTTTGGTTCCATTTACACTTCAAGAACAACTAGGGATGCAGATTTTCAATACGGAGCCTAGGCGAAAGCCAACAGACCCTCCGGGTGGAGATTGCTTTCATTGCCACGGCGGACCATTATTTACCGATTTAATGTTTAACAACAACGGTTTAGATGATGAAACAACTATTGCAAAGGGATTGGAAGCTGTTTCCGGAAATTCCTTTGATAGGGGAAAGTTTAAAACGCCTAGTTTAAGAAATATTGAAGTTACCGGTCCTTACATGCATGATGGTAGGTTTGAGACTTTAGAGCAAGTGGTTGAGCATTACAATTCAGGAGTAAAAATCACTCCATCTTTAGCGCCAATTATGTTAAAAACAGATTCATTAGGAGATAACCAAGGCATAGCAGGCGGTCTATTTTTAAATAATGATGAAAAGGCCGCTTTGGTAGCTTTTTTAAAAACCCTTACTGACGATCAATTTCTAACAAACCCAGAGTTTGCCGCTCCAAATTAAAAAGGTTATAATCTTTGGAGTGCGGTTTTTTTACCATCAGGGGTAAGCCTATAACACTTTAAGCCATCTCCAAACACTGCAGATTTAAACACCGATTTGTTCAACAACATTCTAACGCACTCTTGAATACCTTCTATGTATGAGGGGTGTGGGTGAACTAACTCTGCCAATTGCGTAACGCTTTGGTTTGTTTTAATTAGTAGGGCAACTGCCTGTATAGCGCTTGATGCATGAGCACCAATTGCTCGCATTCCTAAAATGTTCATGTTTTCGTCATCAGAAACAATGATTTTAAAAAAGCCTTGGGTTTTTCTTGAAGCAATTGCTCTTGCAATTAGTGAGTAGTCAATTTTTACCACCTTTACAGAAATACCTTGGGCAATACATTGTTTTTCATTTAAACCTACTGTTGCCACCTCAGGATGCAAAAACATAATTGTAGATACGTTGGAGTAGGAGAGTGGATCAATCTTCGGGTCAACAATTTTGTCTATGGAATGTCTGCCCTCTAATTCTCCCATATTTACAAGTGCAATTCTTCCTGAAGCATCTCCAACAGCATAAATATTTTTGACGTTAGTTTGAGTATCAATATCACCAATATGGTAGCCTCTTTTACTCATTTTTATTCCAGCATTTTCCATACCTATACTTTCTACATTAGGAACTCTACCAATTGATAACAATGCCTTTTCAACTCTTAACACCTCTTTTTTGCCATCGGGAAATTCTATTTCGTATTCAACTTCACCATCAATAACTTCCATTCTAACAAGGTTGGCATCGTGGTGAATGTGAACTCCTTTGTCATTTAAGTTTTTTGCGGCCAATTCAGAGATGTCATCATCTTCAAAAGGTAATATTTTGTTGGCTTTATCAATCATATAAACCTTGGTTTTACCAAAGTTTGAAAAGATGGTAGCATACTCACAACCAATAACTCCTGCACCTAAAATAACTAGACTTTTAGGGTAATCGTTAATGGCTTCAATGTGGTCGCTAGTCATAATTACCTCGCCATCTACCTTAATACTTGGAATAGTTCTGGGTCTGCTGCCTGTTGCAATAACAATATTATCTGCCTTAATGATTTTTTGCTCCCCATTTTTATGTGTGATTTTAATTTCGGAATTCGAAATCATTTCTGCATCGCCTCTTTCAAAGGTGAAAAGATGGCTATGACTTTCTTCTTGCAATAATTTAAGGTGGGCAGAATATTGTATTTTTCTATCAAAAACAGCTTCTTTTAATGTTTGTGAAACATCAGCCCACGATAATTCAAATTTTTCAGGCTTTTTGGTAGAAATAGTGGCGTTTATATCATAAATTTTTTCTGAAATCTCCCAGAGGGTTTTTGAACTTAGCGCACCGTTATAAATTCCTGTACCTCCAACTTTTTTACGCTCAATTAGTACAGTTTTCTTTTTGTAGTCTATTGCCCGCATGGCAGCAGCATATCCTGCAGGTCCTCCTCCAATAACACAAACTTCGTAATGTTCCATTGAGTACTGATTATTGGGTAAATATGTAAAAAGTTAGAGACTAAAAAAAAGTATTTGTCATCTTATTAGATGAACGCTACCTTTCCACTCCAATGAATTTACTTTCAGTGTGTAGAAATAAATTCCCTCAGGAACGTCTGAGCCATCAAAAGTGGTTCCATCCCAAGAGTGCACATTTCCTTGAGATTTAAACATTAAAGCGCCCCATCTATTGTAAACTTCAAAATCGGTACAAGGCATTAGTTTATTCTCTAAGGGGAATTCGAAAAAGTCATTAAATCCATCGCCATTTGGAGTAAAAATATTTGCAATTTCTACATTCACGTAATCATCAAATAATTCAAGCACTTGATTTAACTCAGTAGTATCTGTGCAACCTTCTATACCACTTACAAACAATTGGGCATTTAATGATTGTGAATAAGGTATTGTTATTTGAGGATAATCTTCAACCGTGGTATCACCATTTATAACCCAATAAAAAGAGGTAATATCATCACTTTCGTTGATGAAAGTTATGGACATATCCTCACATGCAGGATAAAATTTAGGGGTAAATTCAGCAGTAGGTTTTTGAGCCTTTGTAACATCTGAAAAAGTGGTATCAGCACAACCTGTAGAATCTTGTACAATTACTCTATAAGTTATTGAAGTAGCTTCCAAAAGTACCGGGTTAGCAATTGCCGAATCACTTAAGTTATATGATGGCGACCAATTGTAGGTAAATGGAGGTGTTCCAAAAAGAGGTCTTGCATTTATCGTTGCACCACTTTCAGTACAAATTACAGTGTCAGTAGGGGATAAAATATCAAAAACATTTACAAAAACAGAGTCCGACCAACTACAATTAAACTGATCTGTAACGGTGAGAATAAATTGTGTTCTTTCTTTTACTGCGGCATTGGGGTTGGGCACTAAACTGTTATTCAAAAACTCAGAAGGACTCCAACTATAAGTTAATCCTTGAATAAAGTTTGCTCCAATAAATGCGGTATCGCCTCTACAAATATTTGTATCGGTACCTGCATTAGCTGGTGGTCTTGGAAGTACATTAATTAATACAGAATCTGTATTAAAACAATTATTTGAATCTGTACCTGCAACTACATAAATTACCGTATCTGTTGGAAATACTTTTGGATTGGTGGCTTTATTGTTATCAATATTTTGATTGGGTAGCCACTCAAAATTCTGAAGTCCTTGCGATTGTAGGCTAACTGTATCACCGTAACAAATTATTCTGTTTCTTCCATCTACCAAAAAGTTTGATTCACTAACTTCTACCAAAACACTATCAATTGATTGGCACTTAATACCATCACTTATTGTAACAAGAAAGTTAGTTGTTTTAATTGGAAAAGCCCTTGGGTTAGCTACAGAGTCATTCGAAAGTTTATTTCCATCGCTCCATCGGTAAAGTAATCCTCCTGTTGTAAATAATTGCAAAGTATCTCCGGGGCAAATAAAAGTATCGGGAGAAACCGTTGCATTTAAATAGGTTACATTTACTAGTATGGTGTCGTAGCCAAAACAGTCATTATTTCCTTCAATTTCAACCCTGTATTCTGTTGTATCGGCAGGATAAATTTTTACTATTTGCGCAGTTGAGTCATCAATAAAACTGTTAGGGCTCCAAGAAAAAGATTTTCCCGGCCCTGCATTAAGGTTTAAAGTGTCTCCAAAACAAAGAATAGTATCAGCATTAAATGAAGGTGAAGGCAACGGTTTAGCGGTAAGAATTAAAGAGTCAATATTCTCGCAACCATTTTTATTTACTCCAATAAATAATAATGATTCTGTTGTGGAAACTATTGATTTGGTGGTAAATGAGCTATCTATCAAAATACCATTACCATGAAGCCACCTGCCTGAAATTAAACTATCTCCGGAACCAATTAATACTATAGAATCGTTTTGGCAAATGGCCGTGTCGTTTCCTGCCACTACATTCGTCAAGGAGTCTATTTGTACAGAAATGGTATCATATCCAAAACATTGTCCATTAAATAATTCAAGAAAAAAAGAAGTACTTACGTTTCCAAAATAGTTTGGATTAGCTGCTGTATCATTCGTGATATTGTTATTTGGAGTCCATTTAAAAGTAGTGTATTTTGGGCCTGTAGGGCTGCCTCCTATATCTAAAGAATCTCCAAAACATCCTCTTGCAAAATCAGGTAAATAGGAGGGCACGATGCTATCAACATCAATTCTTAGTGTATCGAAAAAGGTACAATTATTAATGTTTCCGGTTAAGTTATAAAATGTAGTATCTAAAGGGTAGGCTATTGGATTTGAAATGTTGGAATTAGTTAAGTTAGTGTTAGGTGTCCAAGAATAAGTAGCAGCTCCTGAAGCTACTATTTGAACCGAATCTCCTGGACATACATAAAGGTTTGGACCTGCATCTAGATTATTTTTTGTTACATTGATATTAACAGAATCGGCTATGGTACAGCCTGTTGTATCGTAAGCAGTAACAATAAAAAGCAAAGTGGTATCTGTAAATGCAACAGGGTTTTGAACTGAGTCATCAGATAAATACTGAAGATTATCCCAAGCATAAGTATAGTAAGTTGGACCTGTTGGAGCGCCACCTAATGTAATTGTGTCGTGTCCACATAAATTGGTATCGGTTCCGGCATTTATTGAAACCATTTGAACAATATCTACCTCAAGTTCTTTAACCGGAGCTGAACAACCAAACCTACTTATCGGGGTAACAGCAATACTTCCTGAGTCTGCAGTTTGGGTCCAAAGCACTGAAACATTATTTGTTCCTTGGCCTGATAAAATATTTCCATTTGTAATATTCCAATTATAGGTGGCCCCAAAAACCGAATCAACCGAGTAGTTCAAAACAACAGTAGGGCATGCAATAACTGCACCTTGAATATTACCAGGAACATCAAACTCATCAATTTTTATCTTGTAAATATTTTCTGCGCTTCTATTTGGGCAGCCGGAATCAATTGCGAAAGAGGTGAACTCAAAACTTGCAGGTCTTCCCATTCCACAGTTGGTAACCCAACAAACTTCTCTTGATGAAATTGCTGTAACAGGATCATAACTTTGAGGTCCAATAGTTGCAGGAGGAGAAAAAAAGTTACTGCTAAAAATATTTGAATCGCTTTCTAGACCTACCAAAACTTGCAAGCTATCAGGGTCAAAGTATTCAACATCAATACAAATTGTGTCACCTTCTTCTACATTAAAATTTAGGTTTTGACCTGTTAGGGTAGGGTCGGCAGTGTTTTTAGGGCCTCGGTTTTGGCATGGGGCAACTATATACTGAAACTCATATCCTGAAACCCCAACAATTCCACCTGAAGAGCTGTATTCAATTATTTGGACTTGTAAAACATAAATTCCTGTTGTGGTACCAAAGTATTTTCCTTGACCAGTAAAAGGATTTATTTCCGCATAACCTCCGGGCCCTAAAGGGTTTTTAGTACTATGCCCTGCAATGTAATTTACCGTATCTAAAATAGGAAAGGTAAAAATATTTGGCGGGGGAGAGCTCGCATTATTTCCGGTGCCATCGTAAGGGGCAACAAGCCTAAAAAATAAACTATCTCCATCCGGATCTACAGCAGGCCTCCTTGTTAAATTTGTGTCATTTATGCAGATATATGGGTCTAACGTATCAAAAATTGGTGAGCTGTTTGCAAACGTAGTTGGGCCTGTCCATGCGTGGTTTACAGAACCTACGTTTCCAAATAGTGAAATATTGTTTGGGCCATTTCCTGTTGGATAGGCATTACCTCTGCAGCAAACATCATAAACAAAGTGATAACCCAAACTTGTTGCAGGGAGATCTATTGTTCCGGTATAATCTACTTTGTAAACGCAATAATTATTTATTGGAATGAAACAGGAGTCGGTACTTCCGGTTCGAACCAGAGTAGAGTCTGACAAAGTTAAATTCAGAATATCGGTTTGAAATAAAAACGAACCTTGTAACAGGCCTTCGTAAATTCCAATAGTGGCTGTTGGCACAGGAAAAGTTCCGCCGACGGTCCACCAATTTTGTGAGTTACAATCTTGGTAAGTTGTTAGAGTAACTTCATAGGTATGTAAGCCATCGTTATTTGGGTCTCCAAGATAACGATAGCCCATAGCCCCTCCAATAATGTGCGTAGCAAATAATTGATTGAAGGAGAAAATTAACAGGACTAGTAAAAACCTACGAAATGCCACAAAAAAATTAGTTTCTCTCAATAGACTAAAAATATTGTAAAAGGGTTGCTTCAAAAGTTTTCAAATATACCCAATCCGAATAAAGCAAAATCATATTTTACAGGATCAACAGGGTCGAGTTTTTTTAAGGCATTTGTAATCTCTTCAACGGTTTGCCAATCATTCTGCTTACGGTTTGTTAAACCTAGTTTTCTACCAACATTTCCGGTATGCACATCAAGAGGAATAAAAAGGTGTGATGGCTTAAATTTTTGCCAAATTCCAAAATCTACACCCGCATTATCTTGCCTTACCATCCATCTTAAATACATATTTAGCCTTTTTGCTGATGAGCCTTTTGCAGGATTTGAGACGTGTTTCTCAGTTCTTTTTAAATGTGATGATTCAAAGAAGTAGTCTTTAAATTGAGAGATTCCATTTTTTACGCCATCGGTATGATAGAAATAACTTTCTAAGGAATTGCTTTTTTGATAAAGTTGCTTTAGTCTAAAAATAAAGTACATACAATCATCACCATTAAAAGTGCGATGTACAAACTTTGAAAATTTCTTAATATCGTTAGTGTTGGAATTAATAATAAAATCATGAGGCGCCATATCCATCCATTCCACCAACCTTTTAACATTATTGATAATGGTTTTTCTTTGTCCCCAAGCAATAGTTGCGGCTAAAAATCCTGAAATTTCAATGTCTTGTCTTTTAGAAAAAAGATGCGGAATAGAAATAGGGTCTAACTCTATAAACGAAGGCCTGTTGTATTCATATACCTTTTCGTTTAAAAAATGCTTAAGCTCTTCTTTAGATAATGCCGTCAATTATCTCTAATTTTCTATCGGCCATATTTGCCAACTCTTGATTATGGGTAACAATCACAAATGTTTGGTCAAACTTGTCGCGTAAATCAAAAAATAATTTGTGAAGCTCTTTTGATGAGTTAGAGTCTAAGTTTCCTGATGGTTCATCGGCAAAAATTACAGATGGAGAATTAATTAAAGCCCTACACACTGCTACTCTTTGCTGTTCTCCACCGCTAAGCTCTGCAGGCTTGTGTTCTTTCCTATGCGCCACACCTAAAACATCTAAAAATTTAAGGGCTCTATTTTTTGTTTCGGTCATGTTTTTTCCGCCAATCATTGCCGGAATTAAAACATTTTCTAGCGCTGTAAATTCAGGTAATAAATGATGAAATTGAAAAATAAAACCTATTTCACTATTTCTAAACTTAGACAAGGCCTTAGCCTTTAGTTTAAAAACATCTATTTTATTTATTTTTAGAGAGCCTGTATCAGGTTGGTCTAAAGTTCCTAAAATATGCAGTAAAGTTGATTTTCCTGCTCCCGAAGCACCAACAATAGAAATAATTTCTCCTTTTTGTATAGAAAGATTTACTCCCTTTAAAACCTTTAAATTTCCATATGATTTCTCTAATCCTGAAGCCTCAATCATGTCGCAAAACAAGCAAATAAAAAGTAATTAATTACAAACTCAAATTAACGCAAACAAAAACTTGATTAAATAAACTTTATTAGCTTATTGTTCTATTTTTGGCGCTAAAGCGAAAAATAATTTCAATGAATCTTCACGAATATCAAGCAAAAGACATTTTAAAACAATCAGGAGTAGCCATACAAGAAGGATACGTTGCATTTAATGGAAACGAAGCTGTAGAAATGGCTAAAAAATTAAATGAAGAAACAGGCACAAATTGGTGGGTAGTTAAAGCTCAAATTCATGCCGGAGGAAGAGGTAAAGGTGGAGGAGTAAAACTAGCCAAAAACCTAGATGAAGTTAGAACCATTGCAGATTCTATTATTGGAATGAACCTAATTACACCTCAAACATCAAAAGAAGGCAAAAAAGTGCATAAAGTGCTTATTGCGCAAGATGTTTATTATCCGGGTGATAGCGAGCCTAAAGAATTTTATATGAGTGTTTTACTCAATAGAAATACCGGAAGAAATATGTTTATGTATTCTACCGAAGGAGGTATGGATATTGAAACTGTAGCAGAAAAAACGCCTCATTTAATTTTTACCGAAGAGATTGACCCAAAGGTTGGACTACAAGGTTACCAAGCTAGAAGAATTGCATTTAACCTAGGTTTATCAGGTATGGCATTTAAACAAATGGTAAAGTTTGCCTTTGCATTGTATAAAGCCTACGAAACCAATGATGCATCACTATTTGAAATTAATCCGGTGCTAAAAACCTCTGATGATAAAATAATTGCTGTAGATGCTAAAGTTTCTTTAGATGATAACGCATTGTTTAGACATTCTGAACTTGCTGAAATGAGAGATATTACTGAAGAAGACCCAACCGAGGTTGAAGCTGGCGAGTATAGTCTAAACTATGTTAAACTAGACGGAAATGTTGGTTGTATGGTAAATGGAGCCGGGCTTGCAATGGCCACAATGGATATCATAAAACTTTCAGGCGGAGACCCTGCAAACTTCTTAGATGTTGGAGGTACAGCTAACGCCGAAAGAGTAGAAAGAGCATTTAGAATCATTTTAAAAGATGAAAACGTAAAAGCTATTTTGGTAAATATTTTTGGCGGAATTGTAAGGTGCGACAGGGTAGCACAAGGTGTGGTTGATGCATATAAAAGCATTGGAGAAATTCCTGTACCAATTATTGTTAGACTTCAGGGAACCAATGCAGAAGAAGCTAAGAAAATTATCGATGAATCTGGCTTAAAAGTAGAGTCTGCTATTTTATTGCAAGAAGCCGCTGATAAGGTAAAAGAAGTACTAGCCTAATTTTCAAGACCATGAATAAGATTCTAGTAGCAAACCGAGGAGAGATTACCTTGCGTATAATGCG
>JAAZVO010000202.1 GCA_018623405.1 Crocinitomicaceae bacterium | reverse complement strand
TCGGCATAGTCTTCCCATTCTACTTGGCCTTGGTGGTTTGTACCTATGGGGTAATCTAAAACCTCTGTTTTCCTATCAGGCACAACAAATAAAGTAACATACCTTCCTGTTGCATCTAAAGCCGTTATGTTGTAACTCTTGTGTGAGGGTACTTTTTGAAATACCTTAATTACCTCGCTTACATTGCTGCAGGTTTCTGATGCATAACGCATAATTAATTGAATTAAAGTTTGGATTTATAAATGTGAAGTTTTTGCAAGAGAATTTAGTCAAGAAACTAACAAAGTAATCCCAAAAGAAGGTAAAGAATAATGCTTCAACCAGTTAGAACTAGATGGAGAAAAGCCCACAAGGGAAGAATCCATGGGACCGCAATAAGAGTTAGCATAATAAATTATGATGCCTTTGCTACTGTGGCATTATTAAATATTCCAACACCTTGTGGTACAACGGCTTTTCTGCGTTGCATGAGTGCTTCACTTTTTGTCATGATTTTTTATTGAAAAAGGTTTGATTTTATGCGGCTGCAAAGGTAGTGGAATACCCTACCAAAGAATAGTTTTTTAAACTATAATTTTGATTTTACGGCTTGAATTCTCTCATAAGATTCCAATAGCCTTTTTTCAGAGATTTTTCCATCTTCAATTAATTTATTGAAAGTTGAAAAAACCCTTTCAATGGTTGGTGTTTCGGTACCTGGAATGTTCCCTGAAAACATTAAAACATCTATACCGGCATTTACAGCCATCAAAATGGCATTTTCTAATCCGTAATGGTCAGAAATGGCCCGCATTTGCATATCATCAGAAAAAATTACTCCTTTAAAACCTAAATCATTTCTTAACATCCCAGTTAAAATAGGCTTTGAAAGGGTAGAGGGTAGAGTATCGGGATCTAGTTTTGCATTTATGATGTGGGCCGACATAATGGCTTGTGCCAAATCTTTTTTGATGAGCGCTCTATAGGGCACTAATTCATTTTCTGTCCAAACCTCAGTTACGTCAGCCATGCCTAAATGGGTGTCTCCCTTAGAAGAACCATGCCCAGGGAAATGTTTTAAAACAGGCAAGATGTTATTTTCGAAAAGTGTTTCGCTAAATATGCCTGCATGAGTGGCAACTATTTGAGGGTTATCTGAATAACACCTGCCATATTTAGCAATTATTGGGTTATTAGGGTTGGAGCATAAATCTACGCAAGGTGTAAAGTTCACATTTATGCCTAATTCTTTGATGGTTTTAGCCATTGTTTGGGCATAAGCTTTTGATGAATCTACATTGTTTAACTCACCTAGGTATTTTGCTGTAACCGATTTGGGAAATCCATATTTGGTTTTCAACCGATTTACAGTTCCGCCTTCTTGGTCAATACCAATAAAAACTGTTTTATTAGATTGTGTTTGTATTTCGTTACAAAGGGTTTTTAATGTGACTTTTGAGTTAGTTTTTGCGATGTTTTTCTCATATAAAATGATGCCCCCTAAATTTCCAGCTGCTAAATATTTTTTTACCGCAGGGGTTTGAGATAGTTGGGTTCCGTCAATACCAAATATGATCATTTCACCAATGAGTTCATCTAAAGTGGGTTTTAAAGGTTCAGGCTTTATGGTTTCAGACGAGTTGCTAGTATTACCGCACTGTAATGCAGAAAATACAAATGCCAATAATGAAAGTACCAATACTTTCTTAATGAATAAGAATTCCTTCATGCTACGAAAATGGGTAAAAGGTTTATCTGATTCTTGATTGGAGCTTTACGTTTTTAAATAATCATTTGTTGATACTCTATAATATTTTGAAGCTGGCACTGGGTGGTAATTTTAAAATTCTCCTCTTTGATAAAAGGAAAATATTACTTTTGCCACCCTTTTGAGAAATTAATTTTTCTCGGGCCTATAGCTCAGCTGGTTAGAGCACTTGACTCATAATCAAGGGGTCCCTGGTTCGAGCCCAGGTGGGCCCACAAAACGTCTTCAAAACCGAAGGCGTTTTTTTTTGCTCTGAAGAAAAATAAGCTGGAAAAGGATAGTTATAAGAATAATAATTACCCTGGTTCGCCCCGATAGCCATCGGGGCAGGTGGGCCCACAAAACGTTTTCAGAGTCGAAGTTTTTTTTGCAATAAAATTTGTGAATCCTTCGTTTTTAAATGTGATGCACAAGTATTTCATCCTGTTATTTTTATTTTTTTCATCAGCATTAAATGCTCAACAACGACATGAAAAAAAATTAACAAAACTTTGGAGTAAGGACCAAGTAAAGTGTATTCAAAAAGCGAAGCACTTCATTGAAAAACAAAAAGCATTGCCGACTTCTTATTATTACCTCACACTTTTTTACGTAGAGCAAGCAGAAAAACAAACAAAATATAGATATTTAAAAAAGGCCCTCAAGGTATACAGGGAGGCTATAGATTACCCATCTCAAAATTTGCCAGGTTTAGGAATAAAATTAGATTCTATTATAAACCAATGGGCAAGGGGTGCCAATCATGGGAATTTAACCAAAGAGGCTAATCTATATTTAGAAGTTTTTCATGATTCGCTGAAACCTTTTCAAGAGTTATTATCTAATCATAAGCGACAATTAGCCATTGAAAAAAATTTAGAAACCTTAATAAACTTAGATAGTTTGCGTAGAAGTTTGCTTTCATACGCTCTTGAGTTAGAGGGAGTGCCGTATAAATGGGCGGGGGAAGACCCAAGTGGTTTTGATTGTAGCGGATTTACAAAATATGTTTACAGTAAAATAGGAATTGAGTTGCCACATAACGCTCAATTGCAGGCATTAAATAATATTGGAATAGAGCAACCTTTTGAAGATGCCAAGCCAGGTGATTTAGTATTCTTTGGAACCAAGAATGAAAATAGTATTCATGTGGTACACGCAGCTATCTTATTAGAAAATCATACCGATTCTACCAAGGTAATTCATTGTGTTTCTAATGGGGTTAGGGTTGATGGAGACAATACCTCATGGGAGCATCATTGGAAAGACAAAATTTTATTCTCTCGGCAAGTTTTATCTACTGAATAAATCCTTCTTACATTAAATCTAAGAAAAGGTTAATTGGATTAACCCAAAAAGAAATCAATTAAAAGTACTTTTGAGCGAATGGAAATCAAAAACATAATATTCGATTTAGGAGGAGTAATTTTAAATATCGACTATAACCTCACAGCCCAAGCTTTCAAAAATTTAGGTATTCAAAACTTTGATGAGCTGTATTCGCAAGCTCAACAAACAGACTTATTTGATAGAATGGAAACTGGAAAAATTTCTCCAAAAGATTTCCGAAATGGGCTTCGAGATTTAACAAAAATATCGTTAACAGACCAAAGTTTTGATGAAGCGTGGAATGCGATGCTGCTCAATTTGCCTTTAGAAAGACTAAACTTGTTGGAAAAACTAAAACAAGAAGGATACAGGCTCTTTCTGTTAAGTAACACCAACGAAATACATTATGAGGCCTATACACAAAACCTACAAAATGAGTATTGGGTAGAGGGCTTAGAGCAGTTTTTCGAAAAATCTTATTTCTCCCATAGAATTGGCAGAAGAAAACCTGAAACCTCAACATTTCAATTTGTTTTGGATGATGCAGGATTAAAAGCAGAACAAACCATATTTATTGATGACTCTATGCAACATGTTTTAGGTGCTCGAGAAGCCGGAATTAATGCTTTTCACCTAGAGGGTGATATTGTGAATTTTTTTGAAAGAATAGATGAAATGGAAAATTGATTATTTCTGATTTTGAATTGTTGATTTAAATTCTAAAATCCACAATTGCAAATCCAAAATTTCTTATCTGTCTTGACAAAGCTCAACCAACATACCATTGGCGCTCTTAGGGTGAATAAAAGCAATTAGCTTATTGTCCGCCCCTTGTTTAGGTTGGTCCTTTATAAAAACGAATCCCTCATTTTTAAGCCTCTCCATTTCTTTATGAATATCATCTACTGCGATAGCAATATGGTGAATGCCTTCGGGGTTTTTTTCTAAGTATTTTGCAATAGGGCTTTCTGGGTTGGTTGCCTCTAAAAGCTCTAATTTGTTTGGCCCAAGTTCATAGAAAATTGTGGCTACACCTTCGCTTTCAACACGCTCTTCTTTATATGCGGGTTTTCCTAATAACTTTTGAAATACCTCTTTTGATTTTGAAGCATCTTTAACGGCAATTCCTAAATGTTCAATTTTATTCATAATCTAACTTTATTTGATTGATGTCTAATTCTTTAGGTAGGGGTTGGTTTTCAGAAAGGTAATTAAAAAACACATCAGAAAACAAAGGCGCTAGCATAACTCCTTTTGAACCTAAACCATTAAAAATGTAGTTTCCTTTTTCAGTTGGGTGTTCACCTAAAAAAGGTCTTCTTGCTCTGGTGGTAGGTCTAATACCAGCCTCTTGTTTTACAATTTCATAAGGGCAATCTATTATTTCTTCTAACTTTTCGATGAGCACAGATTTTCCTTCATTTGAAGGTTGCCAGTCTAAATGATTCCAATTGTATGTGGCACCAACTCTAAAAAAATCATTGCCTAAAGGCAAGATGAAATAATGCTTCTTTAATATGTTTTTGGTCTTTAAATCGGAGGCTTTTATAGTTAAAGTTTCTCCTTTGGTTAAGCTCCAAGGCAGGTAACTCCATAAAGGGTCATTTGCTGCTGATGGGCCTGTACAATGTATAATTTTAAATTCTTCACTCTTCTTTGCTTCAATAGATAAGTTTGAAGTTTGAGGTTTGAAGTTGGGCAAGTTCAGATTTAGCTCTTTTATTTCTGTGAATAAACTAAATAAGCCTTTGGATTTAAAGAACTCATGCGATTTAGAGAGGTATGTTTTTAAATCCACCCAACCTGCCTGTTTTACTTTACCCCATGCCTTATAGTTTTTGGTTCCCTCAATTATTTGGTTTTGGGTTGGGTGTAAATAATTTTCAAAGTTTGATTCTCCAATTTTACCTTCCCATTGGTTTATTTCTTCAATTTCACTTAAGGCTTTTTGTAATGGAATTTCGAAGAAGAATGATGTATTCAACTCCATTTCTACTTTTTGGTAGAACCCTTTAGCTAAAGGCATTGCTTCATCAACCATCCAGCTTTTAGTGAGCCTTCTAAAAACTACAGGGTTGAAAATTCCAGCCGCTTTTTCAGAGGCTTTGTGTTGTTGCAGGTCAAATAGTAAAAAATCAAACTCATTATAAAAACATCGCCAAGCCAAGGTGGTGC
>JAAZVO010000019.1 GCA_018623405.1 Crocinitomicaceae bacterium | reverse complement strand
CTGCCTCAATGGTAGGTAGGTTTTCTACCTCAACTTTTGCATTAGTATGTTCTATAAGAATTTCAAGGTCTAATAAAACTTCTTTGGCCACAGCATTTAAATCTAAATTAATAAATGGCTTAGCACGGGTTGAAACTCTCGAAAATGAAAGTAAATCATTTATTAAAACTTGCATTCGGTGGGAGGCGTTTAACATCCTATCAAGGTAATCTCTCCCCTTTTCAGTTAAGTTTTGGTACTCTTTGGTTTTTATCCTATCACCGAAAGCTTGAATTTTACGCAATGGTTCTTGTAAATCATGAGAGGATACATAAGCAAAATCTTCTAATTCTCTATTGCTTCTACCTAGCTCATCAACAGCTCTTCTGAGCTTCTCCTCTACAAGTTTTTGTTGGGTAAGGTCATGAATTATACCTGTATAAATAACCCGTTTTTTTAATTTAACCTCACTAACACCAAGCGAAAAAGGAAATTTTTCGCCATTCTTTTTTAGTCCAGTAACTTCTCTACCTATTCCAATAATTTTTGCCTGCCTTGTTTTTTGATAGTTTGCCATGTAAGTATCATGTTTAGATTTATCGGGCTCTGGCATTAGAACTCTGATATTCTTTCCAATAATCTCTTTAGGCTCGTATCCAAAAAGCTCAGAGGCTACAGGGTTAACTGTTTCTATTGTTCCTCTTTCATCTATGGTAATAATTCCATCTACAGCAGTTGTAATAATTGCATTTATTTGCTCAGACAGTTCAAATAAACGTTCTTCAATTAACTTGGTATTTGTAAGGTCTAAAAGGTTTATTAGGACCGTATCATCATTTTGTTTGGTAAATTTTGCAAGTACAGGAAAAAAGTCTTTTCCTAAAACCATTACTAATTCCTTCTCGAAATATTCAAAATCACTTTTTTGAAGCAATTCCCTTAATTGAGACTTGAATAAGTCGTGAACAACTTCAAAAAAGTTTATACCTTCTTCCATATTTGGTGATTTACCTAATAATTGGCGCCCTTTTTTGTTGGTCCATTTTATTGATCCTTCAGCCGTTATTAGGAAAAATCCTTCGTATAAACTATCAAATAGAGTTTGGTTTTCCTCAAACTTCTTCATGTTACGAAAATAAATTAATCTGTTTTGCCCTTACCTTAGCATTAATGAATTTTGAGTTTTTAAATATTCCAATCTCCTTAGGTTACTATTATTTATTGGCCATTTATTACATTTTTATTTTTTCATTGGCCATTAAAATCCTTCTAGAACAGAAAGATCCGGCAAAAACCATAGGATATATTCTATTACTAATTTTTGTCCCAATTTTCGGTTTAATAGTTTACCAATTATTTGGTATTAACCTCAGAAAACAAAAACTATTTAACCGCAAGGCTCTTACCGACCAAAAAAATATAAGAGCCTTCTTAGATCAAAACAACCAATTGTTTTATAAAGATGAAAAAGAGCTCGAAAACCTTGTAGGAAGCGGAGCTAAGCTCGCTAAACTTTTAATTAATTCAGATAATGCTAATCTTACCAAATACAATAAAATAGAGTTAATTGAAAACGGAGAAAATGTATTCCCGAAAATGCTTCAAGAAATTGAAAAAGCAGAGCATTTTATTCACATGGAATTTTATAAAATAGCTAATGACATCACCGGAAATAAATTTTTTGATGCAATAAAAAAGAAAGCGAAACAAGGCGTTGAAGTCCGTTTAATTTATGATGATGTAGGTTCTATAGATATTAACAATAGATTAAGGTCAGAACTTGAGCAAAGCAATATTATGGCCTATCCCTTTATGCCGGTTAGGTTTCCGAGGTTTACATCAAGTATAAATTATAGAGATCATAGGAAAATTTTAATTATTGATGGAAAAATGGCATTTATGGGAGGAATTAACCTTAGAGATGCCTATGATAACAGCATAAAAAACCACTTTTTTGGAAAGATCTTAGTTTTAAGCTTGAGGGGGAAGCCTTATACAGAGTGCAGTTATTGTTCTTCTTGAATTGGTATTTTGTTTCGAACCAAATGCTCGAATTTTCAAATAAATATTTCAAACCAAACTCCTTAAAAGCGCTTTGTCCTACGCAAATTATTGCTAGCGGGCCTGATAGTGATTGGCCCTCCATTATGCAAGCAATATTAGAAAGTATTAATGCAGCAAAAAAATCAGTTAAGATTTGTACTCCCTATTTTGTGCCTAATGCTAGTATTGTAAGCGCCATAATTAATACAGCTTTAAGCGGGGTAGATGTTCAAATCCTTCTTCCCACTAATCCTGATTCAAGGGTTGCAAAAGCTGTATCAATTTCATATTTAGGAGAGCTTTTAGATGCGGGTGTAAAAATTTATATGTATACCAAAGGCATGATGCATGCAAAATACCTTTGTGTAGATGAGGCTTTTTGTACCATTGGATCTGCAAATATTGATATAAGAAGCTTTGAATATAATTTTGAGATTAACACTGTTATCTACGATACGAAAACCACTAAAAGCTTAGTAAACATTTTTGAATCAGACAAACAGAATAGTTATTTACTTACCAAGGAGCAATGGAATAATAGACCATTTAGAAAAAAGCTTGCCCAAGGTTTTATGCGTATTGTAGCTCCTTTATTATAATTCCTTTTTTACTTGAGTTGATGAAGCCTGCGCTGTTGGCAGAATCATTACTTCTGCAAGGTTCACATGTTCAGGTTGATTAATCATAAATGAAATGGTATTCGCAATATCTTGGGGCTTTAAAGGCGTATAGCCTTTATATACAGCTTTTGCCTTTTCTGTATCTCCTTTAAACCTAACATTTGAAAAATTAGTTTCTACCAAACCCGGATTGATTGAACTCACTTTAATATTAAAGCCGTTTAACTCTTTCCTAAGACCCTCATTTATTGCTTTTACAGCGTATTTTGATGCACAATAAGCTGTTCCATTGGCATAAACCTCATAACCTGCCAAAGACCCAACATTAATAATATGACCGGCTTGATTTTTAACCATAGAAGGAATAACCGCCTTAGAAACATTAAGCAATCCTTTTACATTAATATCCATCATTTTGTCCCAATCCTCTTCATTACCTTCATAGATGGATTCTAGCCCATGAGCATTTCCGGCATTATTTATTAATACATCAATTTTTTGAAAGGAATTTAATGCACTATTGATGTTTTCATAAACATCTGCTCTATTTCTTACATCAAAAGATAGAGTTTTAATTTTTGATAAGTAGGCAAACTCATTTGCTAAGTCATCTAGTTTATTACTATTTCTTCCACATAAAATCAAATTATTTCCCTCTTCGGCTAGCTTCCTAGCGGTAGCTTCACCTATACCTGAAGTAGCTCCGGTTATTAAAATATTTTTCATAGCTATAAAATAAAAAAACCTCTGCGGTAAACAGAGGTTTTAAATTAAGTAAATTAAATTTTAGTTTGTTTCATCTCCTCCACCGGAGTCAAAACTTAATTCATTTTCGAAGCCAGACATCAATACAACGCATCCCTTTTCTAGATCACTGGTTGGTTCAACTGCCGGAATAAGATAATTAACATAGATGTTTGTTCCTGCAAATCCTTCTTCGGGCTCAAAGTTAAATTGCTTTTGAGAGCTTTCAGCTGAAAAGAGAGGTTCGTCTTTTTTCTTTCTTTCGGTTGAATGTTTATCGTAAATCTCAATTTTTATATCGTGAGGAAGGCCCTCAGTATTAAAGACAAAACGATATTTTGAATCGAAAAAAAGAGGTATTGTAATTTCCTTAATTTGATTATATCCTCTAAATGTAACATCGGTAACTTTCATGCTACTGTACCTATAAGGAACAAGAGCTTTTTTACACTTTTCTTTTGATGCTTCTTTATCGCAATAATTAACAATTTCCCTAGACGAATTTAAATTCGTATATGAAAATGCCATTAAAGCTAAAACACCAAAACCAAATAAAATTTTCTTCATTTTTAAAGATTAAACAGGTTGAACAATTTGCGTGCGCATTTTCACGACCCTGTCAGCAATAGATCTTAGATGATCAATAGAAATTTCTATTTCCTTAAAGTTAATTTGATCTTTTCCCTTGATTTCCTCTAAACCATTAAAATAGTTCCTTAAATCAACCAATTGCTTTTCAATATTTGATAGATCTTCGGTTTTATTTTCTACTGTTCCTAAAGCTTTTACCAAATTGTCCAAAATCACCATTTGCTCTGCAAGTCTTCCGGTAATTTTAGATTCAGGTTCATCTGATGTAGCTTTTACGCCAATGTACATACCTTCAATCCAAGCTCCGGCAAAAATGATGTTGGCCATAGATTGCATGTTATTATCATCAATAAACATGTCAACATTTTCTTGGATTTGAACCATTACTTCAATTACAGAATCTTGATTTCCTAAGTTTCTTTCGAACTTTCCAAAAAGCGCTTCTGAATTAAAAATAGATTGCATTCCAACGCCTGCTGCTAATTCTCTAAGGGCCTTCATTTGGTTTAACGCTACTTGATTTTGACCGTTTAATACGCAATAAGCCAAATCTGCAGAATACGTGCCAAAGTTTAAAAGCTTAGCATTTTTAGATTCATATTTTTCTACATTCATTGGAGAATTTACAATTCCATCAAAATATTGAAGACCTGACTTCTGAAAAACAGACCCGATTTGAAGCGCAGATGGCAAAAAATATTGGGTTTGTTCAGTAGGCTCATCTTCCACCTCTTCCTCAGCGGTGTACTCAAAATCTGTAGTATTCTCCTCAACTTTAGGTGCTTCTTCGCCACCTCCACATGCAGAAAAAATAGTGGCTACACCAAAAAACAACGGTAAAATAAATTTCAACTTTTTCATCAACTAAAAATTACGATTAAAATTTTGATCCTGAATAAAACAATACACATCCCTTTGAGCCTGCATTTTTTGCAGCAGGAATGATATAACTAATATATACTCTGTTTTTAGCATCTTCATTTTTTGGTTCAAAAATGAATTGATCATTAACAGAAGTTTTTTCAAAAATCATTTTTCTTTGTGGGTTTCCCTTTGGCTTATTAAAAACCTGTACAGTTAATTCTTGAGGTAATCCCATAGTATTAAAAACAAACCTGTAATCGGCATCCATAAACAATGGAACTTCCACTTCTTTCTCAGAATCTGCAGCACCAAACGAAATTTTGGTGATTTTAAAGGCATAATATTGATAGGGTTTTAAATCTTTTTTAGCATCTTTCTTAACATTTTCCCAATCGCAAGCATCTACAATTGTACTTTGCCCTATGGTTGCTGCAGGAAAAAGTAAAAGAAAAAAAGCTAACAGGTTTACAACTAAATATTTCATCTACTTATTTATTAACTATTTACTGATACAATTGAATTTCTGATTTCTGAAACTTTATCTTTTATTTTCATTAAATCCTCATCTGTTATTTTACTCAAATCGTATTCAAAAGTTTCAAGATTTACACCTTCTATATTTTCAAAAAATGCTCTTAAGTCTAAATACATTTCTTGATATTTCTGTACTTTCTCAGTTTGAGCAGGTTGTAGTTCTAAACCCATAATAAGGTTTGCTAGTAAAGTCATTTGTTCAACAATTCTAGGAACAATATCATTTCCTTGCTTAAGATTTTCAGTGTTTTGCAAACCAATATACATTCCCTCAACCCAGGCACCGGCAAAAATCATCATTGTTAAATGCTCTTGGTCGCTTCTTTTAATATAGAGGTCTGTTTGCTCTTGAAGGTCTGCCATAATGTAAATAATGGAGTCTCTGTTACCGATATTATTCTCGAATCTTTCAAATATTGGACCACTGCTGAAAATAGAAGCCATTCCAACATCTTCAGAAATCTTTTTTACTGCTTTTAAATACTCAATACTTAACTGAGATTGATTATTTAAAACACAATAACATAAGTCAGAAGTGTAAACTCCAAGATTCAACAACTTAGACTCTTTGGTAAGATAATTATTTACGTTAGATAGTTCGTTTGTGTATTGCTTATTGAATTCGGCACCTTGTCGTGAAAAAATAGATGTGATTTGTAGAGCTGAAGGCATTACAAAATCAAATTCTTCCTCCTCTCCTTCATCTAAACCTTGTTCTACTTCATTTTGAACTTCAGCTTTTATTTCTTCTTGTCTTTGCTGATTTTCTTTTGCTTGATCTCCTCCTCCACATGAAACAAAAAAGAAAACTAAAACAGCTGTTAAATAGCTTAATCTGTGCATTCTTTAAATTTATTATCGGGTACGAATATAACATAATTAAATTGGGTTAAACCTAAACATTTTTATATCCTGCAGTAAACACAACACACCCTTTTTCAATAGTTTCAGATTCTCCACTAGATTCTACTGGAGGCACTACATAATTAATATATAATCTGTTTAATCCTAAACTAGGATCTGGCTCATATTGAAAATGTTTTGCAGAAGATTCAAAAAGCTTTTTTCTTGAATCATCTCTTTGAGTTTTATCATAAACCTCCACCTTAATATTTGGATTTAAACCATCTAAATTGAAAACAAAACGATACTCGGTATCAAAATACAAAGGCATTGCCACTTCAATTATTTGGTCGTAAGGTTTTGAAACAATGTGAGTAGTTTTAACTCCACTATATCTGAATGGATTTAAATCTCCTTTACATTTTTCTACTGATTCGTCTCTTTTGCAGGTATCATTTTCGGTGCTTTCTTCTTTACCTCCTTTAATCACAAAAGAGAATAAGAATATTGCCAGTCCCGATAAGATTAAAGTAAACAATTTGTGCTTCATGATCAAAATTTGTTATTTACTAAAGTAATAGTTTTTGGCAAAAAAAAGCATCTTCCACTAATTGACCATCAAAAATCTTTTAAATCTTTTTTTATTCTTTGCTTTTTTAAAAGTTTGTCTACTTTTGATTCAACCGCTAATTTGAAATTATGAGTGTATTAGATCTTATTGCGTTATTAGTAACGCTGGCTGCAGTTTTTACTTTCATTAACATCCATTACTTAAAGTTATCTGCAACAATTGGCTTGATGTTATTGGCCTTAATCATGTCCATTACCATTTTAGGTGTAGGAGCAATATTTCCTGATGCAGGTGTAGATAAACTTGCTGCAAATATTTTAGGAGGTATTGATTTTAAGGAAGTTTTACTTAATATCATGCTTAGTTTCCTGCTCTTTGCAGGTGCTCTTCATGTTGATATTCAAAAGCTTAAAGAAGAAGGATTGCCCGTTGGTATTTTAGCCTTTGGAGGTACTCTGCTTTCCACCTTTTTAGTTGGAACTATTGCCTACTACATGTTCCCGGCTTTGGGTTTTGATTACACCTCTTTAGGATTAACCTCGGCAGGAGACTTCTTTATTATATGTCTATTGTTTGGTGCACTCATTTCACCTACCGATCCTATTGCAGTGCTTGCCATCTTAAAAACAACCAATATTTCTAAAAACTTATCTATAAAAATTGAAGGGGAGTCATTATTTAATGATGGAATTGGTGTTGTTGTTTTCTTAACCATACTTGCCATAGCTACAGGCGGTAGCGCTGCTCCTTCTGATGTTGCCTTGTTATTTGGCCAAGAAGTAATAGGTGGTATTTCCTTAGGATTAGGTTTAGGGTTTTTAGGATACTATTTATTGGTAATTATTGATAACGAGCATACAGAACTTGAAGTTTTAGTTACCCTAGCTTTGGTATTGGTAGGCAGCCAAGTTGCATTGGCATATCACATTTCAGGCCCACTAGCAATGGTTGTTATGGGTTTAATTATTGGGCAAGGTAACAGCTCTGAGCATGAAGAAGGTATTGCAGGAGATTACGTGATTACTTTTTGGACTTTAATTGATGAAGCATTAAATGCAATTTTATTCATCTTAATTGGTCTTCAAATGTTATTGTTAGGCCCTGCGTTTATTGAAAACATCAACTTAGTATTTGCCGGTTTATTAGCGATTCCCGCAGTATTGCTTTGCAGATTCTTAGGTGTTTCTATACCAATTACGTTAATGAAGTTTTTCAGAAGTTTCGAAAAAGGAACTATTAAAATTCTAACTTGGGGTGGATTAAGGGGTGGTATCTCTGTTGCCTTAGCACTATCTTTAACAGCACCTGAATTTGGCTTGAGCAAAGAAATTACCAACTTAATTATAGCATGTACTTATGCCGTGGTTTTATTCTCAGTATTAGTGCAGGGTATGACCATCAAAAACTTGATAAAAAACTAATTTCTCAAAACATATAATTATTTGAAATAGGAGGCCAAAAGCCTCCTATTTTTGTTGCAAAAATCCCACTTTGGCTAAAATAATTCCTTTTAATGCAACATTACCTTCAAGAGACAAGGTTCATCTTGTAGCGTCAAGATCATACATTAGTTACTCTAAACCACACTTAAGGGGTAAACTTGCTTCTAATCCATTTTCATTTTTACATATCATCAACCCGGATTTTTTTAACCCCAATCCAACTAAAGTTCCAAAAGAAAAATACGAACTCGTTAGAAAAAAATACCTTGATTTTAAGGCCAAAGGGTATTTTCAGCAATTAACTCAACCTGCTTTTTTTCTTTATCGCCAAATAAAATTTGATAGGCAATACACAGGTATTATTGGTGGAGCTTCTGTAATGGATTATTTAGAGGAGCATATAAGAATACACGAACATACTATCTCTAAAAGAGAAAAAATGTTTACTGACTACTTAAATTCAACAGGCTTTAATGCTGAGCCTGTTCTAATATCTCACCCACCAAGCAAGAAGTTGACTTCCTTAAAACAAAAGTTTTTAAAAAAAAGACCCGAGTTTGATTTTTCTACTACTGACTATGTTCAGCATCAGTTTTGGGTTATTGAAAACGAAGAGGAAAAGAAACTAATTTCTGGTGAATTTGAAAAGTTTGAAAACCTTTACATTGCTGATGGACACCACAGAACAGCCTCATCTGCCCGGTTAGCCGAAATGGCCCTTAGAAACCATGAAACAGGAAATGGAAAAATGTTCTTCATGAGCATGTTTATTGATGAGGAAGAACTAAGTGTGTTACCTTTTCATAGAGTAGTTTCAAATATTTCCCCATATAATGAAACCACCTTTCTGAAAGAAATAAAAAACAATTTTGATGAGGTAGAAATAGTTTCTGGCAATTACCATGGCCCTACTAAGCAGCATGAAATAGGTATGTTTTTAAATGGTAATTGGTTTAGGTTAAAGAAAATAGTCAAAGAGGATTCTTTAGACCCTTCAAGATCACTAGATACCCAAATTCTTAATGATATTGTTTTTCAAGGAATGCTTGAGGTTAAGGATATTAAAAAAGACAAACGCATCAAGTTTTTGGGAGGAACCCACGAAATGGAAGAATTAGAAGAATTAGTAACCAAAAAAAGAAACAAAGTTGCTTTTGCTTTGTATCCTATATCAATAAAGGAGATAAAAAAGGTAGCAGATGCTCAGCAAGTAATGCCCCCAAAATCCACATGGATTGAGCCCAAATTAAGATCGGGCTTAGTAATATATGAGTTTTGATATGGATTTTATTAAACAGAAAATAGCAGCGTTAAAAAAAGAAATTCCTTCCCACGTTAAATTAATTGCCGTTAGCAAAACAAAGCCTAATGAAGCTATTAGTGAGGCAATGGAGGCAGGACAGCTAGATTTTGGTGAAAATAAGGTTCAAGAACTACAACAAAAGTTTGAAACACTTCCAAAAGAAATAAATTGGCATTACATAGGTCATTTGCAAAGAAATAAAGTAAAGTACCTTGTAGATTTCGTTCACCTAATTCACGGAGTAGATTCTTTGAAGCTATTAAAAGAAATAAACAAAAGAGGTGAAAAAGCGAACCGAAAAGTCCCGATTTTACTTCAAATGCATATAGCAGAAGAATCTACTAAGTTTGGTTTAGACCAAAAAGAACTTGAAGAAATATTGAATTTCGATTTAGATAAGGATTTCCCAAACATTGCATTTAGAGGAATGATGGGAATGGCTACCAATACAGAAAATAAGACACAGGTAACCAAAGAATTTAAGGGAATTAGAAAAACATTTGAGGAAACAGCCAAACAAATTGATGGGTTTACAGAACTCTCAATTGGCATGACAAACGATTACAAAATTGCTATTGATGAAGGAGCTACCATGATAAGGATTGGTTCTGCAATTTTTGGCGAAAGAAATTACTAATATGGCATTATCAAAAACAGAGCAAGCTTGGAAAAACAGCTTAAGAACAGGCAATGAGGAGGAAGTTCTAAAAACCCTTAAAAAAATTGCAGAAAACGCAGATATAGCTTTATTGGAAGATATAATTTACCAAAGGGCATTTTCAAAATTTGAATCGGTAAAAAAAGAAACTCAAAGAATTTTAGAGAACTTGAAAGTTTCAGGAGCCGAAGATGTTTTTATCAAGTTTTTGAAAGACCAAGCTTATGAGAATATAAGGCCTCAATTACTATCTGCATTTTGGCATTCTAATTTAGATGCTTCAGGAAATTTAGAAGAGTTAATTAATATCGCTCTAAGATCTAAAGATTACATGGTTGGTTTTGAGTGTTTAACAATAATTGAAAATAATCCATCAGGTTTTGAGGAAAATGAATTATTGCAATCAATACAGGAAATTCAGACTTATTTAGAAATGAATCATCCTCAAAAATCTTTGCTTGAAAATATTAAAGAAGCTTTATCTCACCAACTAACAGATCGCTAAAAGACCATAGAAATAGAGGTAGCAATAATAGCTCCTGAATTAGATGGCGCTGCATTGGAAAGCAAAATAGCATCTTGGCTATCGTAACCTCTTGCCTCAAAACGCCACATTACATTTTCTTTTAGATACAAATCTAAATTTACTGAAGCGCTTGAAACCTGAAAACCATTTGGTGTTCCTGTTGCGTTAATTATTTCATTGGCATCATTGTAGTGTTCTACCCTACCTCCAACACCTATTTTCTCTGCTCTGTAATATAAAAGTAAAGCAGGTGAAAACATAACATCATTGCCTCCTGTAGCGTTTTCTTGGGTCATATAATCAAAAACAGCAGTTGCGCTAAATCCCGGAAAAATATCGTTTGCAACAATATAAAAATCATGAAAAAATCTAAATCTAGCAGGAGTACCCTTTGGTTGCTCATTACCATAAAAATTACTGTAATTAAAGGAAAAAGTTTCATTTGGTGAAAAAGTGATTTGTGCTCCTACTGCTTTGTTATCGTTATTGTCGTAAATGTTTTGCCACCCGTTTAAAACAAGCCCTGAAAACAACCACTTTTCGTTTGGAGTATAGCTTAACCTTGCCCCTGTTTCGAAATAGGGTGAACCGTCTGCCATTAAAGATCTTGTTAAATTGTAGCAACCTTGGTTTACGGCAGACTCAACTCCAATATGCGAACCAAATAAACCTGCATCTAGCGTTAATTTATCGTTAAACCTAATACCAACATTGGCCTCTTGTATCATTCTTAACTCAGGCGGTTCAGCAGCATAATTTGCTCTAGCATAGGTTCCTGTTTGTAATGCAAGGTTTGCAAAATATTTTCCGTTATCATAAGCTCCCTTTAAAAACCCTAGGTTCAAATTCATTTCATTGTGCCTGTGGAAAGCAAATGCATACGGCGATCTATCGTTTGTGGAGGGTTGGTTTAAATCATACAAATAGTAAAAATCTACAAACCCTGAAAAGGTAAGCGGCGAAATTGATGTTTCAGTTTCTTCTTGTGCATAAGAGGTTAAGCTAACAAATACAACAAGAATAAACACAAGTATTTTTTTAATCATTATGATGGATTTAAGAAATCTAAAATATGCTTTTCTACTCGCGCAGCAGGATTTTCTGAAGATTGTTTATCAAATGTTTGCCCCGTAACCTTTTCAAAAAGTTCAATATACCGGCTAGAAACCAACTCCACAAAGTCGTTTGGCATTTCAGGCATTTTTTGTCCCTCTAAGCCTTGAAATCCATTTTCCATTAACCACTCTCTTACAAACTCTTTAGATAATTGCTTTTGTTTTTCGCTATTTTGTTGTCTTTCTTCATAGCCTTCTAAATAATAATACCTTGAAGAATCAGGGGTATGAATTTCATCAATCAAATAAATTTTACCATCTGCACCTTTGCCAAATTCATATTTGGTATCCACCAATATTAAACCTTGCTTTTTGGCGTGTTGAGTACCTGCTTCAAATAATTTGTAGGTATAGTCTTCAAGAATGGCATAATCTTCAGCAGAAACAATTCCTTGAGCAATAATATCTTCTTTCGAGATGTCTTCATCGTGGCCCTCTTCAGCCTTTGTAGCCGGAGTAATAATAGGATTTGGGAATTTATCACCCTCTTTTAAACCATCTGGCATGGGCACTCCACATATCAATCTTTTTCCTGCTTTGTACTCTCGCCAAGCATGCCCGGCCAAATACCCTCTTATTACCATTTCAACTTTAAAAGGGTAGCATTTTTTACCTATTGCCACATTGGGATCGGGCGTGGCAATTAACCAATTAGGAACAAGGTTTTTAGTTTGCTCCATAAAAAAGGTAGCTGTTTTATTTAGCACTTGGCCCTTGTAAGGAATACCTTTTGGCAAAACATGATCAAATGCAGAAATTCTATCAGATACAACCATTACTAGTAGTTTTTCAAGCTCATAAACGTCTCTTACTTTGCCTTTGTAAAATGATTTTTGATTGGGTAACTTGAAATTGGTTGCTTCCAACACATTAAGTTGTTTATCGTTTTGACTCATTTGCCTCGTATTGTTCTAAAATTCTTTTAACTAAATTATGCCTAATTACATCTCTTTCATCTAAAAAGATGAATTTAATATCCTTCACATCTTTTAAAATTTTGGTAGCTTGAACCAATCCACTAGGTTGATTTTTTGGTAAATCAACCTGAGTCATATCGCCTGTAATAATAAACTTCGCAGACCTACCCATCCTGGTTAAAAACATTTTTAACTGACTTTGAGTAGCATTCTGTGCTTCATCTAAAATAACAAAGGCATGGTCTAAAGTTCGTCCACGCATAAAAGCAAGCGGAGCAATTTGTATTATTCCTTTTTCAAGATAACTAGCAAGCCTTTCGGATGGTATCATATCCCTTAAAGCATCATAAAGAGGTTGCAGGTAAGGATCTAGTTTATCTTTTAAATCTCCCGGTAAAAAGCCCAAATTTTCACCCGCTTCTACAGCAGGTCTTGTTAAAATTATTCTTTTTAATTGTTTATTTTTTAGTGCCCTAACCGCTAAAGCTACAGAAGTATATGTTTTACCCGTTCCGGCAGGCCCAATAGCAAAAAGCATATCAAATTTATCCATGGCATCTACCATTTCAATTTGATGGATAGAACGTGCATTAATTGGTTCTCCTTCACCTCCAAAAATGATTGTTTTGCCTTTTTCCTCCTTTTTAGTTGGTTGGGTTTCTGGCTTGCTATTTTTTTGTGGTTGGTTTTGCTTTTCTCCCTGCACTATGGTTGTAACATCCTCTAGCGATAACTTATTAAAATGCAAATAATAATTTATTAGCTGCTCTATAACAACTTCAAATCGCTCAATTTGCAAAGGTTCTCCTAATACTTTTAATGAGTTGCCTCTGGCAATAATTTTTAGTTTTGGAAAACTTTGTTTTAAGAAATTAATATTGGCGTTGTTAACACCGAAAATTTCAACTGGATTTGCGGTGTCGAATTCAATGTTTTTTTCTTTCAAAATATCAGGAAAATAAAACGGCTTTTATTAACTAATTTTGACCGCAAAATAAACAAATTAACTTTCCTTAAAGGCAGTCTTCGGTAATTTATGCCAATTATAACGCTCACCACCGACCTAGGTTTAAAAGATCATTATGTTGCTTCACTTAAAGGTAGCATCTACAAGGAAATTCCTGAGGTAAATATTGTGGATATTTCTCATGAAATTGAAAAATTCAATATATCGCAAGCTGCGTTTGTCTTAAAAAATTGTTTTGCCGATTTTCCTAGTGGTACCATTCACATTATTGCAGTAAGGCCTGAGCGTATTGATTCTGTAAAGGTTACCATTGACCATATTATTGTAGAATATAAAGGGCAATATTTTATTGGTGCTGATAATGGCATCTTTAGTTTAATTTTTGACCAATCGCCCGATCAAGTTTTTGAAATAGATTTAAGAGAAAGCCCTGATGGGTATTTATTTCCAACCAAAGACATTTTTGTGAAAGCAGCCTGTCATTTGGCTAGAGGTGGCACCCCACAGGTTATTGGACTTCCAAAAGACTCTTTTAATGAACGCAAACAATTCTCTGCTATTGAAGACCCATCAAGCATAAGAGGAATGGTAATATATATAGATTCTTATGGAAATGTAATTACCAACATCACCAAAAAACAATTTATTGATGTTGGAAAAGGCAGGCCTTTTTCTATAACCTTTGGTAAAAGCAGATATCAAATTGACGAAATAAAATCTAAATACACTGATAGTGTAGAGGGCGAGTTATTGGCTTTATTTGGGTCTAGTGGCCAGCTAGAAATTGCAATTGCAGGAGATAATGCCGAAAATTTGGTGGGCTTGCATTTAACAAATTACGTAACCATCTCTTTTTATGATCGTTAGAATAGTAAAAATGGTTTTTAAGCCTGAACAAGTAAATGATTTTGTTGATGTTTTCGAAAACTCAAAAGAAAAAATTAGAGGTTTTAAAGGCTGTATGCATCTTGAGCTTTTGCAAGAAAAATCTGAAGGAAACACTTTTTTTACCTACAGCTATTGGGAAAATGAAAACTACCTTGAGGATTACAGAAATAGTGAACTTTTTAAAGCTACATGGGCCAAAACAAAAGTGCTATTTAATGCCAAACCCGAAGCTTGGACAGTTCATAAAGCTTACGAACTACCATAGTTTTTGGTCTTCTTTTTCTTAGCTTGCTTTGCTATTGGGTTATAAGCAAGACATAAATCTACCCACCTTGCTAAATCTTTGTCAAAGTCTATTCCTTCGGGTTTAACAAGAACAAAACCTTTCATCAGTTTGCCTGTAAAATTCATTTCTTGGGCTCCGTTTTCCTCTAGTTTCTGCTGATATAATTCAGAGGCAATTCTTGCCATCAAATCATTTTTATAACCCCCAAACACATTTTATCATTAACCATAAAGCAAACGCCTCCAAAAATTTTTTTTGGATAAAAATTACCTTCCGCTCAATTAATTGATTGTTAATTCTCTCCGCTAAAAATTCATCAAAAGCCATTTTTTAAATTTTAGTCATCCAAACTAAAAATTATTTTCGTTGAGTTTTAGAAATAATGAAGCTAGAAAACAAGCCATTCTTATTGCTTTTTTTAATTTACTTGATTGTAGGAATTTACCCTGCCTTTCAAGATAAGCTTGATATTCACCTTTGGTTTAATCAATTTCATCACCCTTACTTAGATACGTTATTTAAATACATTACCTACTTAGGTGATGGATTTGGCGTATTAATTTCTGCAGGTATTTTCTTATTTATTGAGTACCGGTATAGTATATTCATCATATTAGGAGGTTACCTCCCCGGTTTAATCACACAGATTTTGAAAAGGCTCGTCTTTGCAGATCAAAATCGGCCTAGCGTCTATTTATCTAGTGAACAGATAGATTTTATTTCAGGAGTTGACCTTCACCAAAACTTTTCATTTCCATCGGGGCACTCAACAAGTGCATTTGCACTTTTTTGTTGTTTGTCATTCATCATTAAAAAGCCGTTGTACCAATCCTTATTTTTTATTTTGGCACTTACAGCCTCTTTAAGCAGAATCTATTTGCATCAACATTTTTACAGAGATACTCTTGCAGGAGCTCTAATTGGAGTACTTGGATGTGTTTTGGTTTATTACTTTTTATATCCAAAGTTTGCAAATAATCGAGCCCTAAGTAAATCATTACTTTCGCCAAAAAGCCAAGCATGAATCATTGGTTTTCACGGTTGACAATTGTTGCAATAGCTGCATTAAGCTTTATTCCGTTTTTAAATGGCGTGCACCTTTTTGATTGGGATGAAATAAACTTTGCAGAAGCTGCCCGAGAAATGATTGTTTCGGGAAATTACAGTACTGTTACCATAGACTATAAACCCTTTTGGGAGAAACCACCACTGTTTTTTTGGATGCAAGCAGCCTCAATGAAGGTTTTTGGTATCAATGAGTTTGGAGCCCGTTTTCCGAATGCCATTGCAGGAATTTTTACCCTTTTGCTGTTTTTTGAATTGGGTAAAAAGCTACGAAACATAACCTTTGGGTTAGTGTGGAGCTTTATGTATTTGGTTTCTTTTTTACCTCAATTTTACTTTAAGTCGGGGATTATTGACCCTTGGTTTAACCTATTCATTTTTTTAGGTATTACACTAACCTATTTTTATTTGAATAGTAAAAAACCTTTTTACTTCTTTCTAGGTGGTCTTGCCATAGGACTTGCCGTATTAACCAAAGGTCCTGTTGGTTTGCTAATTTACTTGCTCACAGGATTTGTATTTTTTGCATTTCAGAAATTTAAAAACCTCCCTCCTTTTTCTCATATCTTTCTTTTTTTAGTTGGAGTAATATCATTTGGTGGAGGTTGGATTATCTCAGAAACTATTCAAGGAAGATTTTACATAATTCAAGACTTTTTTGAGTATCAAATAAGGTTACTCCAAAAACAAGATGCAGGCCATGGGGGTCCATTTTATTATCACTTTTTTGTTTTGCTGATTGGCTGCTTTCCTCTTTCTGCATTTGCTATTGAAAATTTTGTAGGTAAGGTAAAGCCTAACAACACCTTTGGTTTTTTAATGAAGATTTTATTTTGGGTAGTTCTAATTCTTTTTTCAATTGTAAATACCAAGATAATTCACTACTCCTCGCTTTGTTATTTCCCCTTAAGCTTTTTAGCAACAGCGGGTTTCATGAATTTTGTTATACAAAACAATAAAAGGCTAACAAACATCTTTTTGAGCTCGCTTTGGGTAATTTGGATTGTTATTCTGTTTGGCTTAGTTTGGATAGGAATAAATATTGACAAGTTACCTGAATTGATTACCATAAAAGACAAATTTGCTGCATCCTCCTTGCAGTACCCTACTCCATTTTCGAATTACGATTACTTACCTGTTATGGCATTATTGGGAGGTTTCATATTTTTCTTTTTTCACAAAGAGCCTATCCGCAAAGGAACCATCGCTCTTAGTTTTAGCTTTATTTCATTTATGTTGGCCATGGCCTTAATTGTGCCTAAAGTAGAGGTATTCTCTCAAGGTGGGGCTGTTGATTTTTTAAAGCAACACCGAAATGAATTAGTTTATCCTCTCGGGTTTAAAAGCTATGCACACTTATTTTACACTGAAAAAAAACCTTACGATAATCCCGAATACCACGATGTTAATTTAGCCCTTTCAAAACCTTTTAACCATCCTATATTTTTCTACACTAAAATTCAAAAAGCCGAGCGCTTTGAAAAGGCCTATCCCTTTTTAGAAAAAATTGATGAAGACCGAGGGTTTGTTTTTTATAAAAAATCACCAAGGTAAAGCCCAACCAACTCAACCGATTTTTTTTTATATTGCCGACCGTTGAGAAAATCAACATTTTCAATTAACTTTTATGGAAGATAAAGAACAAATCACCCTCGAATATATTGTTAAGTCATCTCCTGCAATTCTTTATAATAGGCTTAGCACTCCAAGTGGATTATCAGAATGGTTCGCAGATAATGTAAACAACAAAAAAGGCATTTACTCTTTCTTTTGGGATGGAAGTGAAGAACAAGCCAAAATGATTGGCAAAAAACAAGATGAATACATCAAGTTCAGATGGTTAGCAGATGAAGAAGAAGGAAACGATTATTTCTTTGAATTTAGAATTGTTGTTGATCCTTTAACAAAGGAGGTTGCCTTAAATATTACAGACTTTGTAGAGCCTGATGAGGTTGAAGAAGCAACTGCCCTTTGGGATACTCAAGTAGAGGACCTACTAACTTTATTAGGTTCATAAAAGAAAAACGCATCACC
>JAAZVO010000201.1 GCA_018623405.1 Crocinitomicaceae bacterium | reverse complement strand
AGACCATGTTGGGTTTTACTCAGAGTACCGCGAAATCCGCAAAAAAGAATTAGAAGCTCAAAAAGCTATATCAAGTGCTGAAAGAGCAAAAGAAAAGCTTGATACTACTACTGCACCAACTTCACAAAAACCAAAAACGAAACTAAGTTTTAAAGAGAAATATGAATTTGAGCAGTTAGACGAGGAAATTCCAAAATTAGAAACCCACAAAGAAGAGCTCACAGAAAAATTATCTTCCGGTAACATTTCTCCTGATGAAATGCAAGCAATCTCTACAGAACTAACAACCTTAATTGCCTTACTCGACGAAAAATCTATGCGATGGATGGAGCTTGCTGAACTTTACGAATCCTAAAATTGGCAAAGTGTTTGACAAATCTGAATCATTATTTTCGCAAACTTTAATTTTAATCTCATGAAGAAATTTTTCATTGTTGTATTTGCCGTTTTATCGATTTCGGCCTTTGCCCAACTACCCTCCAATAATCCTTCTTTTACCGTTTCACAGCAAGTAGGAAGTAGCACAGCTGAGTTTATTTTCAAAAGATTAAGCTTTGAAGACCCAATAGAAAATTTTATCGCTAAAGGAAAAACTTTTTATCCAGGAGGAAGAAGTTATTTCATATTACGATTTTCCAAAGATATTTCAGCCATGGATATTGCAATTTCAAAGGGAAGTTATGTTGGGGGTTTCTTTGGTGATGTAGACAATTTGAGCTTGTTACTTGAACCTGAAGATCCTCAATCAGGTGATGATGAAATAATAAGAATTCCTTTAGAAACTCTAAATGAATTTAATTGCCAAATTGAAGGACAAAGTTTTATGGTAATGCCCTATATGGGTGATATTAGGTCATCTTCTGTTATTATAGTTGTAGGCAACAGGTCATATTTTCTAACTTTAACTGAAAATAATGAAACGCTGTTTGAGCAAGTTAAAAAAGAAATTAGTGAAGCTTCCTCAAGAGAAAAAGATAAGTTTCTAATTGCATCAAGGTTTGCTGTTGATTATGGTGTTTCTGATGAGTTAATAATGGAATGGATTAATAATGCCTTTTCTAACGAAGAAACTTGGGAAAGTAATTGGTTAAAAGCAAAACTGAATGCCAATATGAATTCTTGGGAATCTGCTATTCGATTTGGAGAAACTGCTCAAAATTTATTACACAGAAACTCCGAATTAAGTGAGTCAGAGAAGGCCTTTAGGATGACAGAAATAGAAAGTTCTTTAGCGCTTTGGAGACAAAGGTTTTAGAACGATAAACTTATTTAATATAAAACTTATTAATGTAACCATTACACAACCAATTACATTTAGCCATAAATAGGCAATTAAATCGCTATAGAAAATAAACAAAAACAATACGATAGTTTCGGCCAAAAGGGCGCCAAAGAAAACAGCTTTGGCGCCTATTTTTTTTAGAAAAAAGGCTACCACAAAAATCCCCAAAATAGTTCCGTAAAACAAAGAGCCTAAAATATTTACAGCCTCAATCAAATTCTCGAGAAGATTGGCTAATAAAGCAAAGCTTATTGCCAAAACGCCCCAAATTGCTGTAATAATTTTCGAGGCATCTACATAAAACTTTTCTGAAGCCTCTTGTTTGAATAAACGCTTGTAAAAGTCTATCATAGTGGTTGTTCCCAATGCATTCAACTCACCCGAGGTAGAAGACATAGCTGCAGATATAATTACTGCCAAAAGCAACCCTACTAAACCTTTCGGTAAATAGTTTAAAATAAATGACAAGAAAACATAATCAGAATCTTTAGCATCATTTCCCGGAATTGCCTTTTTTACAATTGCTTTTGCCTCATTTCTAATGGCTTTTTCTTTTTCATCTAAGGTTTTTAATTCTTGCTTTAATTGAGCTTTCTCTATTTCATCGGCTTCCAAAAATTGCTTTATGGTAGCTTGCTTTAAGGCATGATTGGCTTGGTGCTTTGCCTCTACCGCTTCAAACTCCCCAACATATTCGGTTTGTTGCACCAACTCAACCGAAGCTTTATCAAATAACACCTCATGTTTAGAAAATTGAAAGAACACAAATACCATTACTCCAACCAATAAAATGAAGAATTGCATTGGCACTTTTAACAAAGCATTAAACATTAACCCTAACCTACTTTCAGTTACTGATTTTCCCCCTAAGTATCGCTGCACTTGAGATTGGTCTGTTCCGAAATAGGAAAGCGCTAGAAATAACCCTCCGGTTATACCACTCCAAAATGTATAACGTACATCAAGATTTAATGAAAAGTCTACAATATTGAGCCTATCCATAGCACCTGCAACAGAAAGACTTTCGGTAAAGCTTACCTGAACGGGAATTTTGTTTAGGATGGTATAAAAGGCAATAAACATTCCCAACATAATTACTGCCATTTGCCACTTTTGAGTAATTGCAACCGCTTTTGTTCCACCTGAAACGGTATAGATTATTACTAAAATGCCAACAAAAAGAATAGTGAAGTTTAAATTCCAACCAAGGGCTGCTGAAAGAATAATTGCAGGAGCATAAATGGTAATACCCGCTGCCAAGCCTCTTTGTACTAAGAACAAAAACGCAGCTAGCAAGCGAGTATTTAAATCGAACCGTTTTTCAAGGTATTCATAAGCAGTGTAAACATTCAGCTTGTAATAAATCGGAATAAAAACAGCCGAAACAATAATTAAAGCCAAAGGCAAACCAAAGTAATTTTGAACGAAAGCCATACCACTTTCATACGCCTGACCTGGAGTAGAAATAAACGTAATGGCACTTGCTTGTGTAGCCATAACAGAGAGCCCAATGGCAGCCCAACCCATTGAGTTTCCTCCTTTTAAGTATCCATGAATATCTTTATTGTTTCTGGTTTTCCAAACCCCATAAGCAACAATAGCAAAAAGGGTTCCGAGCAATACAATCCAATCTATAGGGCTCATGAGAAGTTACTTGTTAGCCAAAGAAAGAAACATACATTGAGGGCATAAAACACCAATACAAAAACATAAACATGTTTCCATGTTTTAAAAATGCGCCTCATTATTTATTTTGTTCTGGTTTATAGCTTAGGATATTTACCAATAACCTGTAGGCTCCGGGAACGCCTTTAGGAAGCTGCCTAAAAAAACTAATTCCGGTATAGATAAAAGCACCTTGTCCTACATCTGCCACTAGCAACCCGCCTTTTGTAGGTTCTTCACCCGGGTCGTTCCAAGCAATGAGCGGTGTATATTCACCAGCCCATTCATTTGAAAAGTATAATCCTCTTTCCTGTACCCAATTATCGAAATCTTCGGATGTTATAGCGTTTGGGTAAGAAAAAATTGGATGCTTTGGTTCCAACAACTCAGCTTTTGCTTCTTCAACAGTAACTCTGTCTCTTGATAGTTTCATTGGGTACGGCCCAATATCTTCAACAGACTCTCCTCTACTTGTATTGTATTGTACCACATAAGTTCCACCATTTTCCATGTACTTGGTTAGCGCATCTTTTGCAAAATTTATTTCGGGTTTTGTATCGTAAAGTCTAATTCCTGCAACAATTACATCAAATTGAGAGAGGTCTGTTGTGTTTAAATCTTCCGGTAGCAACTGTACTACCTCAACACTAATATTGTTTTGAAGTAAATCTGCTACTTCGTCTCCTGCGCCCATCAAATAACCAATCTTTTTTAGGTTATGCTCTAAATTTAATTTGGTTACTTTAACCTCCGCAAAAGGAAAAAGCACTTGCTTGGTAATGTGCGGGTATGTTATAGTTTGCAAACCTCGTGTAAAGTTTTTTAGTGATTCTTTTGCTGAAAAAGAAACAACTCCACCGCCAGAATTCACATTTGGCATTACTTCAAAAACTACAACCTTTTCATCTCCGGCTTTTTCGAAATTCAAATTAAAGTTGGCGTTTTTTGCACTCCATCCTTTAGGTAAGTTTGCTGTAACAGAAACTTCTGAGTTTTCTTTTAAACACTTAACGGTAACAGGTATTTTTTGATATTCTTTTTCTGTAAAAATTAAACTGCCCACAAAAGGTGTTACCATTACCCGTGGATAGTTTTTTAGGTTTACTCTTAACTCCCCAATGGCGCCATCTCTCCATTTATATTCTACAGGAATCTCTAATGAAAAAGTGTAGTCTTTATATTTTAAATCAACATTTACCTTGTAATCAGGCATGTTTTCGGCCAAGCCAATAAGCTGTTGGCTATTTACTTCAAACATATTTTCGAACCTATTTACCAACCAATAAGGCTGAGAGGTTTCCATTGAGGTAGTAACTACATCAAAGGTAGTTTCCCAAAACTCATTTTGACTTATCGTGTTAGACTCTTCAAAATCTCTAGCCTCTCCATTTATTTTCACCTTTTCAACCGAAATGGTTTTCGAAGATGGATTTAACAGATGAACCTCAATTTTATTTGAATTAAGGTAGTAAGTGATTTCTTCTTGCGCTAAAGCTTCGCCATATAAGCCGAGCGTATTTGCTATTATTTTATCAAGTTGTTTTAGCTTATACGATTTATTCTCAAAATTCATTTCGGCTACAAGCCCTTTTAATTCAAACAAATCATCTACAGTTAATGATGGGTTTTGGATATCAAAATTTGAAATGATTGCATTTAGCCGGTCTTCTACTTTTTGTCCTTGGTTATACTTTGCCCAACTCAATTCACTTTCTGAAAAAAGTTGATTCAATTTTTCGCCCTTTACATATTTTAAATATTCTGTTTGACTGCCTCTGGCAGAGGTAGCCCCAAACCCTTGACTCCTATGCTTTGAGCGTGAAAGTGAGGCAATTTCATTGTGCCATTTTCCTATTTCTGGGTTAAAGGTTCCAATATCAATGTGTAGAAAATCAGGATTATTTTCAGCTTGCTCAGGAATAGTTTTATCCCACCATGTAGAAGTATTGAAATAAAGAGATTTTGCCTGCCATGCTTTTACGTATTGCAATTGCTCAGGTGCATAATTTGGGTCTGCAGCTTTCTCGAATGCTTCCTCCGCCAAAATTGCTGAAGATGAATGGTGACCATGCCCGGCATAATTATTTGGCGGGAATCGTGTAATCATTACATCGGGTTTAAAATTCCTAATCACCCACACCATGTCCTTTAGTACTTCTTCTTTATTCCATTTTTCCAAAGTTTCATCAGAACTTTTAGAATATCCAAAATCTACTGCACGAGTAAAAAATTGCTCACCTCCATCAACTTTTCTTGCTTCTAGCAACTCTTGTGTACGCAGTAAACCCAAATACTCTCCTTTTTCAGT
>JAAZVO010000200.1 GCA_018623405.1 Crocinitomicaceae bacterium | reverse complement strand
GAGGTTGCAGATGAAGAAGGTTTTAAAAACTCTTTACTAAATTTAGTAACCAACCAACCACTAAGAGAAAAAATGGGAAAGGAAGGAAGGGAAGACATCCTTGAAAAGTATAGCTATACTAGATTAGTGAAGGATATGGGTGAACTTTACAAAGATTTACTAAATCAAAAAAACACCTAGCTTTTATTAATACTTTTGGAGGCTAATTTTTTCACATGAAATTGAGATTTATTGTAATTGTTTTGATAGGTTTAAGTTTAGGAAGTTGTAGGCTTCTAAACCCTAGCATTATGTTTAGAACCGACAATAAATACGAATTTGATATTCCACCTGATACAATATCTCCACAATACCGCATTTCACCAAACGATTTCTTAACCCTTCAGATTTTTGCAAATGATGGGTTTAAAATTATTGACATGATGAGTGGTAATGCCCAACAGGGTGGTGGAATGCAGCAAATGATGATGCAAGGACAAAATGGCGGTTTTAGGTATTTGGTATTACCTGATTCAACAGTAAAACTTCCCATTTTAGGCTATACTAAAATTGCAGGCAAAACCATCAGGGAGGCAGAACTCTTTTTGCAAGATCAGTTTTCTACATTTTATAACGACCCCTTTGTAATTTTAAGAATTCAAAACAGGAGAGTGTTGGTTTTTAATGGAACGGATGGTCAGGGTACTGTAATTCCATTAGCAAATGAAAACATTACGCTAATTGAGGCACTAGCACTTTCAGGAGGGTTGTCTCAAACAGGAAAAGCCCATAAAATAAAAATTATAAGGGGCTTATCTGAAGGAAAAGAACCTGAAGTTTATTTGGTAGATTTATCAAAAATTCAAGGTCTGGCCCAAGCAGATATGGTAATGCAGGCAAATGATGTTATTTATGTTGAACCTAGGTTGAACTTGGCATCTGATGCTTTAAGGGAAATAACGCCAATTGTTTCTCTTATTACCTCTACAATATTGATAATTAACCTTTTTAATGCTCAATAAATTTGTATAACGAAGATATTTCGGTAAAGAACGAAAACTTCGAGCGTTACAAAGAACGTCTCACCAACTTCAGTAATGATTTTGAGCTTGGATTGTTTATTCATTTGGCTCAAAGAAGCATTTGGTGGGTGTTGCTATTTTTTAGCCTTGGTGCCGTTGGAGCATTTTTATACCTCAGATATACCCAACCTATTTACCAATCGTCAGCTACACTCCAAATAAAAAATGAAAATAGCGCAAACCGCATCATTAATATTGAAAACCCATATGAGAACGATAATATTTCAGCAGAAATAGAAATATTGCGTTCAAAAGAGTTTTTAAAAACTGTAATAAAAGAACTACCTCTAAATACCAGCTATTTTACAGAGGGTGAAATTCTAACTTATGAAAACTACAAGAGTTCACCTTATCGTGTAAAAGCCAATATTTTAGACTCCTCAATTTACGGTAAGCCTATCTATATCAAATTCTTAGATGAATTTAAGGCCCAAATTACTTATCTAAACTCAGCAGGAGAAAATTTCAGTGATGAGTTTGATATTTCTTACACCATCAAGCTACCTGAAGTTGAACTTGATATTACAGTTTTAAAATTTGAACCAATACAAGAAATTAAAGACAAATTAAGTGAGGGCTACTACTTTGTAATAAATAGTCAGCCGCAATTGGTAAATAAATACGCTCAGAAAATAGAAATTAAAGTTTTAAATGAAGCAGCAAATACTGTAAGCATTGGCTTTAAAGATTTTAATGCACTTAAAGCCTCAGACCTTGCTAATGCTGTAGCTTATGGTTATATAGATTACTCGCTCAACAAAAGAATTGAAAGCTCAAACCGAATATTAGACTTTATTGATAAACAAATTGGAATTGTATTTGGCCAATTAAAGGAAAGTGAAACTTCTATTCAAGAGTTTAAATTAGACAATAAGCTCTCTCAATCTGAAGATTTCACCTCGATAATGTTAGATAGGCTTAATGTATTGGAGGAAGAAATTATTCAGTTAGACCTTCAAAAAAACATTTTAGATGAAATTAAAGAGGCTGCAAATGAAAACGGTGAAACCATAGCGGTTTATGACCTTTTGCCCATCTTAACAGGAACAAGTTTTGATAAAAATTTGGTTGACCAAATAGATAATCTGCAAAAGCTTTTACTCGAGAAAGAGGAAGCACTATACGAGGTAAAAACATCGAGCAAAAGAGTTAAAAGTTTAGAGTACCAAATTGATATTCAGAAAAAGCTTTTGTTGGAAAGTATTAATTCGTTAAGTCGGAAAATTGAAACTCGAAAAAAAACTATTCAACGTAAAATTGATGAGTTTGAATCAAGTTTTGACGAACTACCTTTAAAAGAAATTCGATTTGCGCGTTTACAAAGAATTTTCACAATTAACGAAAAGTTTTATACCCTTTTACTTGAAAAAAGAGCGGAATATTCAATAACCCGAGCCGGAATTGTACCTGAAAACACTATTCTAGAAAAAGCTGCAGTTCCCTCCTCTCCAATCTCTCCGCAAAGGGGATTTTCCATTGCTTTATTCATGGTGTTCGCATTGATTTTTTCAATCATTCTAGTCATTCTGAGATACCTATTGTATGACGACATTAACTCTCTAAATGAAATTGTAAAAGCTACACACGCTTCAGTTGGAACATTAGGTATTGTTCCCAAATTCAAAGAGCGAATTCCTATTTCTCAATTGGTAATTGATAAAAAGCCAAAGTCTGTTTTAGCAGAATCTTTTAGGGCAATTAGGACCAACTTACAGTTCGTAAATAATGAAAAAGGTGCAAAAATTGCTGGAATTACCTCAACAATTTCGGGAGAAGGAAAAACCTTTGTTGCTATTAACCTTGGTGGTATTATAGCTTTTAGTGGCAAAAAAGTAATCATACTCGACCTTGATATGCGAAAGCCCAAAATCCATAAAGGTTTTGGGGTAAGTAATGATTTAGGGATGAGTACTATCTTGATCGGTAAGCATACCTACCAAGATTGTTTAAAGCAATCTGCCTTAGACAACTTAGATTTTATTACTGCGGGCCCTGTACCCCCAAATCCATCAGAATTAATAATAAACGGTAAGCTAGATAAATTGCTTGAGGAATTAAAAACCGTTTACGATATCATTATTATTGATAACCCACCTGTTGGACTTGTTACCGATGGTATTTACTGCCTATCAATAGCAGATTATCCAATGTACATTTTTAGGGCTGAATATTCAAAGCGGCATTTTATTCAAAATGTTGATAGAATAATTAACGAAAATAAAATTACCAACTTGGGGGTAGTTTTAAATGGTGTTGATGTAATGAAGAACGCCTACTCATACAAATATGGGTATGGCTATGGTTATGGATATGGCTACGGTTATGGCTACGGATACGGAGGTGGTTACTATTCAGATAACCCTAAACCAAAAGGGGGAATTTTATCTAAATTTTTTAAGAAATGAAGTTGATTGAAAAAGTTTTTGATGCCATTTATGTAATTCAACCTCAAGTTTTTGAAGACCACAGAGGATACTTTTTTGAATCATTTTCTTACGAAAAATTAGAGGGTATTGGACTAAATGCAAGGTTTGTACAAGACAATGAATCGTTATCGTCTCAAAAGGGTGTTTTAAGAGGGTTGCATTTTCAAAATGAGCCGTATGCCCAAGGTAAATTAATCAGAGTAATAAAAGGTGCTGTTTTAGATGTAGCTGTTGATATTAGAAAAAATTCAAAATATTACGGTCAACATTTTGCTATTGAGTTAAACGAAGAAGAAAAAAAGATGCTTTACATTCCGCCAGGTTTTGCCCATGGATTTGTAACGCTTCGAGACAACACCATATTTAATTACAAATGCACAAATTATTACCATAAGCCATCAGAAGATGGAATTTTATGGAACGACCCCGACCTAAATATAGATTGGAACGTAGAAAACCCCATCCTTTCAAAAAAAGACAACCTAAACCAAAGATTTAAAGACTTTGCAAGGTTATTTTAAGCACCTTTCGACTTACATTTGAAGCAAATAACCCGCAAGTGAATTTAGCAGCGCCTACACCACTTAAGTATTTAATTTTATTTGTTTTTTGTTTCTTGCTGTCTGTTTTACTAAATGGAATTTTACTAAAATTCTCAAGAAACTTAGGTAAAAGAAACGTGGTTGAAAGTATTGTTCGGTGGGCTTCGGAGCAAAAACCATCCTTCGGAGGAATTTCATTTTATATTGTTTTCCTAATTTCTTACTCCATTTATACCATCTTTTTTAGCAAGGGAGAAAGTGGAATTAATATTCAAAACCTGGGAATATTAATGGCGTGTGGAATTGCTTTTTTAATGGGATTATCAGATGATGCATATAATACAAAGCCCTTATTAAAATTGTCCGTTCAATTGATTTCGGGGCTAATTTTAGTATCCACAGGCACATATATCACTTTGTTCGACATTGAAATTTTAAACTATTTAATAACCATTATTTGGGTTGTAGCTTTAATGAACTCCATAAACATGCTTGATAATATGGATGCTATAACCACCACTGTATCAGCATTTATTTCCCTTACTATGCTTACCATTGGCTTTTATAATGGTTTTAATTCATCAGAACCCTTTTTAATTACAAGCTTACTCTCAGTTTTTGCAGCTTTATGTGGGTTTTTAATTTACAATTGGAATCCTTCAAAAATGTTTATGGGCGACACCGGTAGTCAATTTTTAGGTATTTTCTTATCAGCTTTTGCAATTATTTACCTTTGGAATTACAAACAGCCATCAGGCCTAGAATACCCTACTAAACAAATTGTTTTTGTTGCACTTGCCTTTATAGTTCCTGCAATAGATACAGCTACTGTTATAATAAACAGATTAAAGAGAGGCCAATCTCCTTTTGTTGGTGGTAAAGACCACACCACCCACCACTTGTCTTATCATGGCTTATCCGATAGGCAAGTTGCCCTTGTTATGGGGGCTTTAAGCTTAACTTCCTTTTTGATTATTTGGGCTTTTGTTCATTTTAATTTAGATTGGAATATTTGGTTTACCATCGGAGGTTTTACCTATTTCGTTGTTCACTTCTTTTGGCTATACAGAATTACACTGAAGCATAAATACCGAGATTTGCATAATATCCCTGTGCAAAATGGAGCAAAACAAAAAGAAATTGAAGAAAGAGTGGATTACTAAAACCCTATTATTTTCTAACCTTATTTTCATTGGCCTTATTCTAACAAAAGCCTTTGTATTCTCCATTGATGAAGAAAAAGAAGACCT
>JAAZVO010000199.1 GCA_018623405.1 Crocinitomicaceae bacterium | reverse complement strand
TTCTCTAGGCTTTTAATGTATCTCATCATTTCAGATTCTGAATGAAAAGAATTAAAAGTAGGGTGGGTTAAGTAATCACTTGTTCGTTTGAATTTATCATCAAATCCGTGATTATTTGTTTTAGGGTTGTAAGCTATTTCTTCTTTTTGAATAGCCTGTCTAAATAGGTCAAAGATTTCTTCAAGGTCTTCTAATGAAGTTGTCTCGTTAATTGAAACTCCAACATTATTAAAGCTTGAATATCTAAAATTAATTTGATGCTCAATTGCGAGTCTTTTTATCTCTTCTTGAGTTACTTCATTGGGTAACTTAATGGTTATGGTATCAAAAAAGTTTTGGTTTTCAAATTCATAACCAAGCGCATGAAGGTTATCAGCCAATAGGCTTGTTTTTTCATGAATACTTTCACCAATAGCTTTTAAACCTTTTGGGCCATGATAAACGGCATACATACCTGCCATAATAGCCAATAAAGCCTGTGCTGTACAAATATTTGAAGTAGCTTTATCTCTTCTGATATGTTGCTCTCTAGTTTGAAGCGCCATTCTTAGGGCAGGCTTTCCCTTTCTATCTTGAGAAACCCCAATTATTCTTCCCGGGATATTTCTTTTAAAATCTTCTTTAGTGGCAAAAAAAGCAGCATGAGGACCGCCATATCCCATAGGAACACCAAAACGTTGTGAGTTACCTACAACCACATCTGCACCCCATTCTCCAGGAGGAGTTAAAACTGTCAAGCTCATTAAGTCAGTTGCAACTACTAATCCCGCATCAAATTGATGGATTTTATCGGAAAACTCTTTAAAGTCTTTTACATTACCCAACATATCAGGGTACTGAACTATCGCACCAAAGAGTGAATCTGATGGGATGAAATCTGAATAATTACCGATGATTAGATTAATACCTAATGGAAGGGCTCGTGTTTTTAAAACATCTATGGTTTGTGGGAAACAAGCATCTGATACAAAAAAGTCATTTGCTTCTGCTTTTTGCTTTTGTCTGCTTCTAGAATGGAAAAGCATAAGCATAGCTTCTGCTGCTGCTGCGGCTTCATCCAATAATGATGCATTCGCAATTGGTAAACCTGTAAGGTCTGAAACCATGGTTTGAAAGTTTAATAACCCTTCAAGCCTGCCTTGAGAAATTTCAGCTTGATAAGGAGTATAAGCCGTGTACCATCCTGGGTTTTCTAGGATATTTCTTTTAATTACAGAAGGTGTAATGGTGTCGTAATACCCTAATCCTATGTATGATTTATAAATTTTATTTTTTGAGGCATGACGCTCCATTTCATTCAAAAACTCATATTCTGTTATAGCTTTTGGAATGTTTAACTCTTCATCTAAGATGATAGACTTTGGTAAAGTCTTTTGTACTAGGTGGTCTAGAGAGTCTACACCAACTGTATTTAACATATCTTGAAGGTCGTTTTCGTGTACCCCAATATGCCTTTTTTCGAATTTGTCAGTATACATTACGTCTTTGTGATTTAGCATGCAAATATAACTTCAAACTAGGGCTTAAAGTTTTGAAAAATGAAGGAAAGAAAAACATCATTTAAATAATTTATATTTGGTGCCAGTCTTAACGAATTAATCAAAACCACCGATGAGAGTTTTATCTTTTGTTTTTGTCCTTTTTTTAAGCTTTTCGGCCTATAGTCAAGATCAAATTCTAATGTTATCAGGCCATATTATTGAAGGAAACGTTACCGACCATAACCGCCAAAGAATTACATACGATATTGAAAAAAAATCTGGAGTAAAAAACTTAGAAGTTGAAACTTATCGTGTATTTTCATTTACAAAAAACGGAAAAGAAACTGTTTTATATCAAAGGGATTCTACCATTGGAAATTACTTATCTGTAGATGAAATGAGGCACTTTATTTACGGTGCACAAGATGCCATGGATAATTATAAAGGAAGATGGGCTTTCTTCTCTGGACTTGGTGTTGGTGGAGTAGGAGGTTACTTTCTTGGAGGTGTTCAAGGTAGTTTTGCGGTGGTTGCTGTTCCTTTAGTTTACCCCATTGTAACAAGCATACACAAAATTCACCCTCATGAAAGTCATGTTTCTCACCCTGATATGATCAACGAACCTTCATATAGAACAGGCTATCATAAAAATACAAAATCTAGGAGATTTTTTCAAGCTTTGAAGGGGTCATTATTAGGAACAGTAGCAGGTGTTTCTGCATATTATGCAGCCAACTAAAACCGCTTGGCAAAATTTTTTAAGTTCCTCATTTATTCCAACCTTTACGTTGCCTTACCGGTAACCTTTATTGTTATTCAAACTTATATTTTATTCAATATTTCTATTGATGTTTGGGTATTGTTAGGTACCTACTTTGGCACATTGTTTCTGTATAATTTTCATAGGTTAAGAGGATTAAACCACGTTTTAAAGCAAGACCTGTCTGAAAGACACCTTTGGGCAAGAAAACATAAAAACCTTCTGATTACTCTTACAGTTTTTTCATTTTTTGTAGGTGCAATTTCAACTTGGTTTTTTATAAGTAAAACCATTTTTATGTGGTTGTTGCTTCCAACACTTTTAGCTTTAGGATATGTAGTTCCTATTTTGAAAATTAAGAATAGATGGTTTAGGCTAAGAGATTTACCATTTTTAAAAGCTTTTTTAATTGCCTTAGCTGTAAGCTGGTTAACCTTATTTCTGCCATTAAATGAATTGTCAACTGTTGAAGTTTGGTTAGTTTTTGTTGAGCGGTTTTTATTTTTATTAGCCATCACAATTCCTTTTGATATAAGAGATGTTAACTTTGATAAGCACTCTAGATTAAAAACCATTCCAACCTATTTTGGGGAACAAAAGGCTAAGTGGTTTTCATATTTATTTTTAGGGTGTTCATTATCAATTTCAATATTATTGGCCACACAATTTAAACGGCCTTTACCTACCTTAATGGCATTTTTAATTGCCGGATTGTTTTCGGCATTAGTTATTGCTCTCTCAAAAAAGAACTCTTCAGAATTTCATTACTCTTTCTTGGTTGAAGGCACTATGATTTTTCAAACAATCATGGTTTGGGGGGCTGAACTCTATATGCTTTAATCCTGAAAAAAGGACTTTTTAATCCTTCGATAGAATCAAGAACCTCAGTATTTAGGCTTTTTGGGCAAATGATTTCTTCTCCTGTAATTCCATCAAGGCTTCTGAATAAAAGGTAAAGCAATTTAATATGAATTCTTTCTAAAAATGATTTGGGTGGTTCAAAGTCAATAATTAAAACTTTACCATCGTCATTTAACATTTTGAAGGTTTTGTGGAAAATATTTTGTTGCTCTTTTCTAGTAAAAAGGTCAAGAAAAAAAGGAAATACCACAAGGTCAAATTTTTGATGAGGTTTCCACGAAAAGAAATCTTCATTTATTATTTGAAATTCTTTTTTGTGTTGAGTTAAGTTTTTTAATTGTCTACTAAAAACTTCAGATTTTTCTACAAGGCAGTAATTTCTATCTTCTTTCAATAAACTTATAATACCTCCGTTACCGGGTCCAACTACTAGTACTTCTTTACCGATTTCATTATTAATAACCTCAGCTTGAAATTTGTAAAAACTTTTACCATAAACAAGCCTTACTACTTTGTTATATTGTTTTAAATTATAAAACCCCAAATCATTAATTTATTATCATAAAAGCAATAGCTACTTTTACCAAGCAAATAAAATAAGATTACTCATTCACATGTTTGAATTTTCAAAATCGTTCGCCAATCAAAAAGATCAAAACGATAAGTTAAAGCAATTTAGAAACAAGTTTTATTTTCCTCAAAACAATGGTAAAGATGTTCTTTACTTCACCGGAAACTCCCTCGGTTTACAGCCAAAATCTACCAAAGATTACATTAGTCAAGAGCTAGAAGATTGGGCAAGGTTTGGTGTTGAAGGTCATTTTCAAGCAAAAAACCCTTGGTATAGTTATCATGAGATTTTGGCTGAGCCACTAGCTAATATTGTTGGTGCAAAACCTAACGAAGTGGTGGCAATGAATGGTTTATCAGTTAATCTGCATTTGTTGTTAACTTCATTTTATCGCCCTGAAGGAAAACGAACCAAAATTTTATGTGAAGCAAAAGCGTTTCCATCAGACCAATATGTTTTAGAAACACATTTAGAGGCAAGAGGTCTAAATCCTGAAGATCACTTAATTGAGGTATTTCCAAATGAGGGAGAAGTACTTATTGAGGATGAAATGATTATTGAAAAAATAAAAGAATTAGGAGATGAGTTGACCTGTGTGATGATTGGCGGTGTAAACTACTATACCGGCCAATTATTTAACATTCAAAAAATTACTGAAGCGGCTCATGCTGTGGGTGCTTATGCAGGCTTTGATCTTGCCCATGGAGCCGGTAATGTTAAGCTTGAATTGCATGATTGGAATGTTGATTTTGCTGCTTGGTGTTCTTATAAATATATGAATTCTGGTCCTGGCAGTGTTTCAGGTGTTTTTATTAATGAGAAACACACAGTAAATTCTGAAATACCTCGTCTGGCAGGATGGTGGGGCCACAATAAAGATGTAAGGTTTTTAATGGAGAAAGGTTTTGATCCTATCCCAACAGCAGAAGGGTGGCAACTTAATAATGCTCCGGTCTTTATTATGGCACCCCATAAGGCTTCATTAGATATTTTTATGGAAGCCGGGTTTGATAATCTTATCGAAAAACGTGTGGAGTTAACCAACTATTTAGAGTATGTGGTAGGCGAGGTTTCTAAAAACTCTTCAGATGTTGATTTTGAAATAATTACCCCCAACGAAACAACAAAGAGGGGAGCTCAATTGTCTATTTACTGTCATGGTAAAGGAAAGAGCTTGTTTGATTACTTAACTGAAAATGGGGTAATTGCTGATTGGCGAGAACCTAATGTAATTAGAATGGCCCCGGTACCTTTGTATAATTCGTTTACAGATATTTATGAATTTGGAAAAATCCTTGAAAAAGCAGTAAACTAATGGAAAAGAAAGCAATAATTGTTGGCGCAGGATTAGTAGGCTCTTTATGGTCTGTTTATTTATCGAAAGCAGGATATAAGGTTACTATTTACGAAAGAAGACCTGATATTCGTAAAGCAGAAATCTCAGCAGGAAAATCAATCAATTTAGCATTATCCAATAGAGGTTGGAAAGCACTTGATGCAGTTGGTGTAGGAGATGAAATTAGAAAAATCGCCATACCAATGTACGGCAGACAAATGCATAACCTTGATGGAACAGAAACCTATCAGCCTTATGGTAAAGAGGGAGAAGCTA
>JAAZVO010000018.1 GCA_018623405.1 Crocinitomicaceae bacterium | reverse complement strand
AAAATACAATATTTTAAAAATAACCCGATTTGTTTCTCGGGTCGTTTTATTGCCTGACCGCTAACGTTCCGCATAAGAAACGTAGGGGATTTCGAGCTTTGTTCTTGTCGAACGAGACAAGAGCTTAGTAAGGAAAACCACCGTTTCGGGCTGCCCTGCAACCCCTATGTTTTTTATGCCTTGTTGGGCAACTGTGCTTTTATTCAATTATTATTTTTCTTGTTTCAGTAGCATTAAATGAGTTTAATTGAAGCAAATAAATGCCAGCGTTTAAGTCAGTCGTGTTAATGGTTGTTTCTCCTTTAAATGCGCCTTGTTTAATTACTGTTTTGTTGATGGTAAGAAGTCGATAATTTGTAATGGAATTACCATTAGTTTTTATGGTGAAGTTTTGAGAAGTGGGATTTGGATAAACAGAGAATGTTTGGTTTTGGTTAATTAAGTTTTTATCATCTGTTTTTACTTCAAAAAGGTCAATAGCCCCTGGGTATCTAATTTTATTTGATTTTAAACCTGAAGTATCTTTATAAAGGCATTTTGCAGTAATTATCATTGCTGCATCTTCATCAGAAATATCATTGGTATCGCCTTGAATAGAAATTGACCAAACATCTTCATTTATTTTAAATAAGCTTATTGCTGCAAGGCTTACAAAAGCGGCTCGTGTAGTTGTAGTATCTTTCAAGGCAAAGGCTGCATAAGCATTTGTGTAACTCTGCCTAAGAGATGGCCAAGTTCTATCTAATGGTAACTCGTTATTAGGATTGCAGGCAAGGCAATTACCGTCAGGCGGATTGCATAACGAATAATTTGAATAATCGAAAGGAATAGTATTTAAATTGCATTTTGGAGAAATGGCAAAAAGGAAATCGTCATTTGTAGGGCTTTCAATTTCGGTGCAACTTTCAGTATCTTTTTTGTAAAAATTGCCTTTACCTAAAACTTTACTAGGTACAACGTAATTGTTGTTTGCATCAAATTGAAGTTTATAACAAACATCAATGTTTTTTGGGTTATTACAATAAATACGGTTTGGAATAACCATACCACCATTTAAACCACTAAAGGCGTGTTCAACAGCATCAATAGAAAACTCAATGTCATCACCTTTAATACCTGAGCCTGAACTGTTTGAAATGGAAGCACAACCAACATCGCCCATAACCAATAAACCTTGATATTTTGCATAAGAGTCTAAATAAACTCCATTAAATGTACTGTTGGTAATGGCTGTATTGTTGCGCAAAAACAATTCACTGTCAAAACCATAAACGCCATAATTGTTATTGTTTAAGGTTGAGTTGTTTAGGTAAACACCTTCTGCATTATCGAGGTAAATTGCTTTTTGGTAATTTTCGATTTGGGTAGAATTGATGTAGGTAGGCCATTGATTAGAAATTTGTATAGCCTCTACACCTTGCCCTATAGGGTGATTAAAATTGCAACTAAACAAACTAGTTTTATTATTAGCACTAAGCGCAAGAGGGTAGGGGCAATTGTTAAATGTTACCCCAAAAAGATTAATGATGTTGCTGTTTTGAATATTAAGCGAGTTACCGGAGGAGAAATCTTGAAAAACAGAACCTGAAATAGAAACACTACTTAATTGATTAGCCAAGAAAGCATTGTTTGCCGTTGCCCCTTGAGCAAGCATATTTGAAAGTTTTAATGAACCTGATGTATGTTGAAATTGAGATAAATTGCCAAACTCTATTTTACCTTGATTTAAATTGACGTTAGCATCGTTAAATGTAACGATTGTGTTAGGCTGAATTTTAAAAATTAAATCTTGACCACCTGCAAGTTGGCCTGTAAGATTAAAACTACAACCTTGAGGCAGAATTAAGTTGTTGTTGGGATAAAAGTTTAAATAACCATTGCCATTAAAGGTAAAATTTTGGGAAAATTTTACAACTAAATTGCCATCAATTCTTAATTCAACCTCGTTGCCACCTGCTGTACCATAAGCGCCAAATTGTAAACCTTTGCCTACAACAGAATTTTGATACTCTAAGGTTGCTCCTTGTTGAATATCTATTAAACCACCGCCTGCAACTTGAAGTGTGGCATCATCTTCAATAATAATTTTACCATTACCTGTAACCCTAACTTCAGGCAAACCACTGAGTTCAACCTCGTTACCTGCTTTTATTATTAGCGTGGCGTTATCTTTTACATCGATGTAGCTACCTGTAGCAAAATCAATAAATGCATCAGGGTGTAAAATCATTTTTGCATCATCTTTTACTACAATTTTGGCATTGGCATCTAAGGTAATGCTGCTGTTAGGCCTAAGTATTAGGCGGCTATCGTCTTGCACTTCAATGGTAGCACCTGCATTAAGGTGAGCATTGGCATTGGGTTCAATAAAAAATTTGGTAGGTTTAGAAAAAAAAATATTGTTTTTATATGAGGTAAATGTGCTTGTTTGGGTATTAATTTGAATAGGATTATTTGGGTTTGAGTTGTCAATATAGCTAGTATCTGCAATACCCACATTTGTAGGTGTAGTACCGTGGTAAATAAACACACAGCGGTTGGCCGCAATTTCCAAATCTGTTCCACTTTGAACAATATCTGGCAGCACAATATTATCCGCACTGTAATTAACATTTTGATTAATAGCAACATCATCAAACCTAACCTTAATCTGTAAATCCATCATATTGGCGTTATTGGCATTGGCTTGCTCACCAATTATTTCAACAGAAACGCCATTTAGGTAAACTATTCGATTGTTTCTTACTGTATTGTAATCCCTTGCTTCATCAAAACTCACCTCGGTTAACATGCTGTTGGCAGAGGGGTTGGTGCCCATGCCTAGTTTGTTGTTGCCTGTTAGGGTGAAGGCGTGATTAGATAAACCGTGAAAAGGTAAATCATCCATAGGGCTTCCATTTCTTTCTTCAATAAAGGTTATTATTTCCTCACCCAATTCTATTCTATTATCGTTGTTTTTATCAGTTATTAGGTACTCTAAATCTGAAGCTCCTGAAAGAGGATTTGTTTTAGTCTTTTTGTAATAAGCAGCGGAACTATCATTGTTAAAAGCCACACAGTCCATATTTGTTGTTCCGGGAAGCTGATAATCAAAAAATCCATTAGCAGGTAAAACCCTTAAATAGTCTCCAAAACCACCAAAGTTTAACTTATTATTTTTTTCAACCTGAATGTAGGCGTATAAACCAGGAGTAGCGTTTGGTCTGCAAGCGTTTGAAGAAAAAATTAAGTCATCAAAGTTGGAATTATTGTTAAGTGTTGTTTGGTGATTTTCCAACCATAACCATTGTTCAAATTCGTTTGCTTGGTCAATAAAAGGTAACCTAATCCTAATTGCATCGCCTGTAGTTACAAAATCTCTTATCCAAAAAGTTTGGGTTGTGTTGTTAACATTGGGGTCTATATCACCTGAAGTATTTACAAAGCTTTGGTTTAATGCATAAATTTCATGGTTAGCAATATTTCCTGTAAGGTTTCTATTGGGGGTGTTTAAATCAATCCAATTTAGTCGGTCTCTTTCCCAGGCATTAACCGTTTGAAGGCTACCAAAACCCATAATTCCCCAACCGCTTTGTCTTGGGCCAAAATAGTTAGCACCTGCACTATTATGATTATGCTGCCCACCAGCAGCGTGGAAACTATTGCCACCTAAAAATAAATGACCCATTTCATGGATGAATGTTTTAAATTCATTTCCATTTTGCATATGAATATTATCTGCGGTATAAATTGTATTATTAAAAGGAGCATTTATAGAATCTTCATCATTTTCTGCAAAACCAACATCACCATTGCTTGTATGATTTCTAATAAAGAAAGCGATATAGTCAAACCCATTGTTTGTACCCATGGTTTTTTGCGCTCCTTGGATATTGTTATCATTCCAATTGTCAAAATCATTAATAGGGGTATTCCGCACAGTATTAAATGAAGATAGTGAGTTAAATTTTTTAAATATTTCATTTAAAAAATCTGGTTGTCCTCCAAAATTTACAATTTTCCCCTCTGAATCAGTTCTATAAAGGTCAGTAACATCAGATTCGTTAACAGTAATAATGTTTTGTAAAATATCTCCCTCAACTCTCAAATTACCTAAACTGGCCTCATCGAAAAATTGTGTTACATCATTAGTACTTTGAGGGTCAAACCAATCTTGAATATTTTGAGGAATTTGACCTAGTTGCCAGTACTCCTTTAAGTTATTTATATCGTACCATGTAGGCCTATTCAGAGAATCGTCATAATTTATTTCAACACAAACTGCTAAAACTCTAATAGGATGATGATTTCCATTTTGGTCTAAAGTGTTTGATGGAAGAAACCAGCCATTTGCACTTCCATTTTGACCAAATGCACTAATATTAATTACAATGAATAAGCAAAAGTTAATTGATTTTAATAAATTTTTCATAATAGATTTGGTTGTAGGTTTGAATTTTTAAAAAATATATACCATTGGGTAATTCCATTATACCAACTTTATTTTCCAACAAGGATTTTCGCTTTAGTATTCGGCCTTCATAAGTCATTATTTCAATTTTTTTTATTTCTCTATTATCTAGGTTTTTGATGGTTAAAAAATGAGAAGCCGGAATAGGAAATAATTCAATTTTTGTTTGATTAAATTTATTTTGAACGCTATTAAAATTTAAATCAGATATGTATAATTCGATAGGAAAAGGGGTATCGTATGCTCCACCCCAAGTGTAGGGTAAAGCAATAAATGAATTAGTTAAAAGCATGTTATGACAGCAAGGCCATAAGTAACGATGTGATAGTTGAGCAGTTTTTATTTGCCATGGCAACCCATTGTTACGCAACAAACTGCTATCCCAACGGATGGTAATTGGCAAGTGATAGTTTTGGGCTTGGATGTTAAAAGAAATTGATTTTCTATCATCAAAAAAATTAAAACATCTATTGGAATCTGAACCTAGATTAATATAAGACATAAAATTTAAAGTATCAATTTCTAGGTTACATTTCTTTAATGTTGAATCTGCTAAAAGTGAGCTTAAAGAATCGTATTTATTTATCCAAATTGTATCCCTTTGTCCTATAGAGTCTTCAAAAGCCAACCAAAATTTAAATTGGGGCTGTGTTTGGGTAAATGAAGTTAAAGTCAGTAAGATGGAAATTAGGGTGAGGGAGATAGGTTTCATATCAATTTAATTTATAATCTGAAAAATACTAATTCTTTTTCCAGCATGTTGCCCAACGGTGGCAATATGCGGAGGCCGGGAATTCGAAGCTCCAACCTATCAAACCGTTACAATTTTTATTAAATGTACTAAAGTTCAAATTACGCACATCCCCCGGCTTACGTATATTGCGTGTTGTGTGGCGTAATTTATTCATTTCAAATATTTTTCTTATCAATTTGAACCTGCAGTCACCGCAACTGTTGATGCAACCACAGCTCCAATTATCGCTGCTTGCATTTCCTTAATCACTTTATCCACTCCTTGAGAAATCGAATCAGATTTTATAATCTCTGCTAATTTTCTTTTACATATTTTAATCTCACTTTTATCTTTTGCAATAATCTTGTGCATTTTACAAGCTTCAATTAATCCGAGAATCAAAGCATTCTCTTTGCTAATTGTCGAATCCTTAAAAATAATATCACGAATCTCGTTGATGAGACTATTTCTAATTGAAGAATCTATTAACTGAGTCTTATAATACTTAATACCTAAAAAGCTTCTCTGATGAATTTTTATTATCCCTTTGGATTCCAGCTCTATCAATATCTCTTTTTGAATCTTTCTCGATTTACGTGAAAACTTAGCAATCCAAGTTTTAATTTTTCGAATCCGTGAAGATTTCTCAATCTGCTCCAAAATCATAGAATGAGATTGTGATAAATCTGTGTTTTTGGATTTAATCAACAATTTCCCATTTTCTATCTCCAGATTATCAGAATTAGCTAAATCAAGTAGAATAGAACCAATTAATCCAGCGTTTTTTATCTGGTCAGATACAATAAATCGATATCTATCTGGATGTTGAATTAATATTAAAAATTTCTCTACTGTATTATTTGTCATGGTCGTTCGTTTTTATGCCACACAACGGTCTGTATAAGATGTGTTGCCGACGTAGGAGGCTATGCATTTTATACTATGTTATGCGCTGTGTTTTACTTTATTTTTTTATTATTTGAGTCAGTTTTTTTGAATCATCCATTAAGGTCAATTTTACCAAATAGCTACCTGAAGGAAATTCAGTCAAGTCGATTTGAAGGTTATTTGAGGGATAATTAATTCTTTTTATTTCCATTCCGTTTTGATTCAGAATTACCAAACTTTTTGCTTCTTTATTTTCATGCCATTGAATTGTTATACTTTTTTCAAATGGATTAGGAAAAGCTTTTAAGTTTTTGCCAAATAAATCTTTTGGTTCAATTTTTTCAACAGTTACAGGAGTAGAACAATTTGAAAAATTTCTGAAATTTTTAATACCAATTAAGGTTTGTCCATTATAAACATCCCAACCACCAACAAATAGCATTGTATCATTACTTGTTACTTCTCTTATTTGACCAAAGTTAAAATCATAAGAACACCATTTATTTTTATTTAAAACAGCAATTCCTGGTGCGAAAATTTCATTTGAAGCGGTTTGAAATACACCAACAACTACTAAAAAGGAGTCAATTACATTAAATGAGGTTACTTGTAATCCATCGTCTCCTAACCCACCTACGGTGTACCAATTATCACCATCCCATTTTATAATATTTCTACCAGCATATTGAGGCCAATTCCCTTGCTTATTAAAATATCCTCCAAAGTATAATTCATTATTAAAAACGATGGATTTGTTTATCCAAGGGCCACCATCAATGCCCCCTCCAACAGGTAACCAATTTTGGCCATCAAATTTCATTAAATCAGCTCTTTCAGGAATTTGAAAATCGGTAAAATTTCCACCAACATAAATGTCACCTTTATATCCAGAGATTGCAGAATAGTTATAAAAACTGCCAAACTTTTCAAGCTTAGGCATGGGGTAGAAGTTTTGGCCATCCCATTTTGCGATACCCTCAACTTTGTGTGTGTCAGCTTTATTGAAATTTTCTAACCCAACAAAATAGACAGTATCATTTATTTCCTCTAAATTTAGGATAGTGCCACCTAGAGGTAATCTTTTTAAAGTGTCGGAATTTAAAATGTGAGCCCCACCGGTACCAATGAAAGTTAATTTGTCTTTTACTCTTTTAATTCCAATAACATAGGTTTTGTGGTTGTGAGAATTATCAACTGAATCCCATTTTGTGCCATCCCAAACTGCGAGTTTATTAACATGTAAAATTTTTTCCCCTGAATCATTTAATAGGTAATTGAAATTTCCCCCGACAAACAATTTTTTTGAAAGGGAGTCAAAAAACATGGAACGGATGCCATTGTCTGCTTTGAACCCAAGCTCAACAATTTCTTGAGAGAAAGAAAAAATGCAGCTTAGGGTAAGCCCTAAGCTGCATAAACTTATTTTGAATAATTTATTCATTACTCAATGATTAGTTTTTGAGTAGATATTCCGTTTTTGCCTTCTACTTGAATGAAATAGATGCCTTTTGAAAGGTTTTTGGTGTCTATTAAAGTGTTAGAGGAAAAAACTTGTTGTTGATGAATTAATTTACCTGTTGCATCAAGCAGAAACACTTGATTTAGGTTTTCGCCAATAATTGTTACAGATTGATTAGCAGGATTTGGGAAAAGAACAAAACTGCTTTCATTTTCTGTTTTTATTTCAGATAAGCCTGTTAATGTAGAAAAATAAGAAACATTAAATCGCGCCGCAAAAGGGGCTGTTTTGTTTGAGTTTATTTTATTATCATCGAAATAGGCAATACCCCCTAAATCTACTAACGGAAATGAGTTTTTATTGGTTTTTGTACCACCTGCAAAATATAAATATTCAGTGTTTGCAGCGGCAATACCATGTATTCTATAGTCTCTATTTCCATAAATACAAGTAGTTAAAACCTGTTTTAAATCACTTTTAAAAGCTGCAATATAATCTGCGCTAAAAAGGTTGTTTTTGCCGCTAAAGTAGGTGCTTGGGCTACTAAAAAATGGGAAATTGTTGGTTTGAGTGTACCCATTTATAGCATTGCCGATAAAATATACATTTCCATTTTTATCAACTGTTACTCTATTACCATTATCGTTACCTGTGCCACCAAAATAAGTGGACCAAACCAACCTGCCATCGTTTAAGAACTTAGCGAAATAAGCATCGGTAGAAGATTGACCTGTAGCGAGTGAGTTATCAAAATATGCTGTGGTAGAAAACTGTTGTGTTGGAAAATCAGTAGAAGAAGTATTACCAACCACAAATATGTCTTTACCATCACATGTTATTCCTTTTGCAGCATCACTTAATGAGCCACCAAAGTATGTTGCCCAAGAAAGCGAATCGTTATCATTTAATTTAATGATGTAGCCGTCGCCATCAGTTCCACCACCACCTGTGGAACCAGAGTAGTATGCATTACCGCCTGGGTTAACTGTTGGAGCACCATCAGGAGAAGAACCTGCAATAAAGGTATTGCCAAGGGTGTCAAAAACAACACGGTTGAGGAAGGTGAAGCTAGTACCAAATTTGGTGGCCCAATCAACATCAAGATCAGCATCAAATTTTAGTATGTAGCCATCGCCATTGGTTGAGTTATAAGCCCCAACCTTGGCAACAATTGGAAATTCAGATGAATTGAATCCAACAACATAAATGGAATTGGTGAGGGTATCAAACTCAATATCCATCGGGTTTTCAGTTCCACTGCCACCATAATAAGTACCCCATTGAAGTTCATCACCTAACGACGAGAACTTTGCAACAAAATTGTCGTAAGTACCCACATTGTGGCTAGGGTCTATGTATGCATTGATGGGATGGTTGCCGTTACCTGTAACCAAATTATCAGACCGAGCTTGGAATACAACAATTGGATTAGAGGAGTCTGAAACTGTGATTTGGGGGACAAGGTCGTCATGATTGCCACCAAAGTATGTTCCAAATATCCACTCTTGCGTAATGGAATCGAATTTTGAAATGAATATATCTGTGAACCCTAAATTAAAATTAGAATAAGAGCCAGAAGTAAATGGAATAGCGGATGTAGGGCTAGTACCCACCATATAACTTGCACCATATTTATCTACAGCAACATCATTAAATGAGGAGTGACTATTTACAGCACCACCATAATAAGTACACCAATCCATGTTTTGACGTGGCTCATAATCATCAAGTGAAGTGTTTGGAACCCCAATTTGTAGCACAAGAGTTTTAGATGTATCATAATTTCCAACATCAAAGGCTAGGGTAATACTGTCAACTTTATTTAAAATGGGAACCCATCTAAGACCATCAATTCCATTGTCCTCATTAACTTGATAGGCAAATGCAGCAGGTAATTCAAATATTTCAGATTCTTGGTAAAGTTCTAAGTAGTAAGGATAAACATGCAAAGAGTCTATTCCATCAATCCTAAGGTTGATGTTTGCAGGGTTTCCTTCTGGAGTGATTTCAAAATAGAGCTTTGCTCCATTCGTATTTGAATAAGTGTGAAGGTTTATTCCATTGTATATCCCTTCATAAACAACCCTGTTGTAACCTTTAACATTTGAGCAGTTGTGAACACCATTATCTACACAATGTGGAAGAATGAAGTTTAGATAACCACTAACTTGTTCAGAAGGCGCGAGTTCAGCACCTAATAATGCCTCGCCTGTTGGAACAAGGTCAAACCTACTAATTGTGTCATTTGTAGTTGAATCATTGTCAATAACCGGAAAGACAAAAGCAATCTTGTCTTCAGCTAAATAAAGATCAGGAAAACACTTATCAGTGTGGTAAAGGAAATCATTCAATTGATTTCCATTAAGGTCAATAACTTGTCCTTTGTTTTGCCAATAGGCATATTGTTGAGATGGTGGTTCACCATCATAGTCGGGTAATTGGGCAAAGCCAATAAAATTAAAGAAGCAAAAAGAAAAAAGTACTAGTAAATTTTTCATGATTGAAAGATTTAAAAATAAAATAAAAAGGATTAATTGTCGAGAAGGGGTAGTTGAAATGAATAACCGAAAGGTCAAGGAGGATGAGCGGAAGAAAGAGTCAAATAATTAAAACAATTTCTTAAAAATGTTATTTTTAACCGATTTACATGGCAATGCGGAATCTATAAATCCGTTATTGGATATATCCAAAGTTAGAATTTTTTTTACACATTGCGCATAACTATTAGCTATACGTCATTATGATAGTTAGCTACCCTTCGTTTTTCATGATGTGCATAAAAGTACTAAATATCATTGCAAGAAATAACAATTGTTGATTATTAGTAGTTTAAGGATTTAAAAGCCAACCTTTATGTTGTATAGAGCCGATTATGAAACGTTTGTTGTCGGATATTGAGCGATATTAGAAATGAAAGTGACTTATCTTAGCCATTAAACACATCCACTTTTTTATCCATCAACCAAAACCAAAGCGGAGGGATGGTGCTCAACAACATCATACCCGGATATCCGGTGGGCATTTGTGGGCTGTTTTTGTGGCTTTTTAAGATTTGATATTTTCTGTGTGGTTGGTAATGATGGTCGCTATGCCTTGAAAGCTCAAATAAAACCAAACGTCCCATTAAGTGGTTCGAGTTCCAAGAGTGGGCAGGGTTGGTGTCCTCATAACGCTTTTCGGTAATTTTTTTTCTAGCCAAACCATAGTGCTCAATGTACTGTACAGTTTCAAGTAGTACAAATCCTACAACCGCAGCCGCTATAAAAAACCACATAGCCGTTAATCCAAAAAGAAAATAAATAGCTGCAATGGCTAAAATTTCAATTACAATGAATTGAAGCATCTCATTGCTTAAATGCCAAACAGTAAGCTTTTTCCGGTTTAAACGTTTTTCTTCAATCTTCCAAGCTGAGATAAAGCTATAAATAACACTTCGAATAATAAATAGGTATAGCACTTCACCTTTTTTTGCTGTTGAGGGATCTTCGGGTGTACCAACATTTCGGTGATGACCCCGATTATGCTCAATAAAAAAGTGCATGTACAATGAGGTTAGCAACAAGGTTTTAGCCATAAACTGCTCATGCCAAGTATTACGGTGGCCTAGCTCGTGGGCTAAATTGATGCCTAAAACTCCACACAATAACCCCATACTTGCGGTTCTTCCTATTAAATCTAATGTAGTAAGCTCAGGGTTAGAAATGCCTAAAAGAAAATAAACCAAAAGCCCCAATTGAACGGGGAAGAGGAGGTAAACTAAAAAATCGTACAATGGATGATTGGCTATTTTTTGTTCTTCCTCTTCAGATAAGTTAGAATCATCTGCAGGTATGAATAATTCAATCAACGGAATAAGTACAAAGGCCTCAATAACAGGTAAAAAGGTTAACCACCCTGTGTGGTTAAATGAAACCCAAGCCAAGGCAGGAAGCGTTAAAATGGTGAGGTATTTTAACCAACGAAAATTCATCATTCCAAAAATAGAAAATCAATAAAATTGGTCAAACTATTCGTTCATCGAACTTAAAATCTATTACTTCTACTATCCTAAGTTTATTGAAATCTTTATGGTGCGGATTAATTAAGAAATTAAAATCTCCCTTTACTACGGCTGAAGGAACTTTAAAAAGTAACGCTTCATTGGTTTCACAAAATTGGTCGCCCAATTGTTGGGTAGATTTGCTAGGAGGTAAGCTATCCCAATCTTTGGGTAATTTCTCCATCGGCAAATTGGCTAGAGATGATTTTGGAATTGCTATTGTCATTATCACATAATCTTTGGGAATTAATCTAGGAGGGAGGTGAACCAATACTTCGGCCATGGCCAAAGCTCTACTTGAGGAGGTGTAAATCATTTCAACTCCCTTTGAATTCCACCTGTTCCCAAACTTAGCTGCTCCAAGGCCACTTAGTTTATCACTGAACTTACGTTTGGTAAGTCTAAAAACCTGATTAGGCGAATATACCGTGCTCAATGTTGTTTAACTCTTGCATTACCAACTCTTTACCGAATGAATCTTTTAAGAGCTCTTTTGGAGTATTGTTTCCTAATGCTGCACTTGGCGTATTTAGCCACTCTTTAAAGGCTGATTTGTTGCCAAACACGGTTAAGCCAAATTGAGTAACCTCAGCAATTTCTAGTATTTTTTCTGTGTGGATGGGCTTGTAGGTAAATTGCTTATCTTTTTTACTGCGCTGCAATGTTTTTGATGAGACATTTAATACCTCGGCCCAATCTAACTCTGTAAAGGGAATAAGCTGTTGTAGCTTATCAAATAATTTTTGTGGTAACCCAGTGCGAATAAGTTGTATAAGTTTTAGCCTATTTGAAAAAGGCGAACCATAAACCGTTGTTGGCTCATTTACTTCTTTAACTGTATTGTTTTGAAGTGCTTGAGCTACTATTTTTTCTATTGCTTCCATACCTCAAATATAGACATTTGTCTTCAAAATAAAAACATTTGTCTAATTTATTCAAAATTAATTTCCATTTCAATTCTCCTATTGGTCCTTTTATTTTCTTCTGAATTATTTGGTTTTAATGGAGATAACTCTCCTTTAGATTCAATTGAAATTCTATGTTCATTTAATCCTTTAGAAATAATTAAGGTTTTAGCCTCTTTTGCCCAAAATAGAAATATCACCTCCATAAAAAGATGAAAACTGTGCGTTACTTCCTGAATATTTAGCTTCAATTATTAAATCTGCAAATTGACTTTGAGTTTTTTGACCAAAAAATTGGATTGCCATAATTGATAAAACAATGGTTAATATATATTTCAATGGGTCCATAATATTGGGAGTTAAAATTGATTAATTTGCCTGCATGAGGCAACGTTAAAGAAAAAATTTCGTCAAATCTAAAACCAACTTAATTTGCCGATAGGGTTAAGGTATTTAATCATCCTTATTATTGGAATATTTTCCTGCGGGGTTTCTTATGCCCAATTATCAGCAGATTTTACTGCCACACCTCAGCAAGGTTGCTCACCCTTAGTAGTTTCATTTACAGATCAATCAACTGGTGGCACAATTACCTATCGCGAGTGGATTTTTGGCAATGGAAATACCTCTATCGGCAATAACCAAAGTCCAACGGCCACTTATGTTAATGGAGGTTTATACTCTGTAACACTTTTAGTTGCCAATGCAACAGATACTTCAACAATCACAAAAACCAACTTTATTACAGTATTTGATAATCCTATTCCCGATTTTTCATTTTCTCCAACATCAGGCTGTGTGCCAACAACAGTTAATTTTACCAATAACTCTACTGTTCCGCTAATTGGTATAAATCAATTTACTTGGGATTTTGGTGATGGTTCGCCAACGGTAAATTCATTTAGTCCTTCTCATAATTATCAAACAGCTGGAAATTTTACAGTTTCGCTTAGTATTGTTGATGCCAATGGATGCACAGCAAACAAAGACAGTATTGGTATAATTAACATAGCCAACAAGCCCATTGCAGATTTTAATGCAACAGGACCCACACAAAGTTGTGCGCCACCATTAACAGTTAACTTCAATAACCTTACAACAGGCAATAACTTGCAATACAATTGGTTTTTTCAAGGTGGTGGCGGTTCATCAACTGCAACTAATCCTTCAATTACTTACACCCAAAATGGGCAATTTTATGTACGGTTAATTGCGGTAAATCCCGCTGGTTGTGCTGATACTGCTTTCAAAGCCAACTTTGTTTCTATTGTTCCTACAGTTGCAGATTTTTCTTTGCCTGATACTATTTGTTTCGGAGATTCCATTCCAATCCAAAACCTTTCTGTTGGGGCCTCTCAATTCAATTGGGATTTTGGAAATTTTGTTACTTCAACAAAGCAAAACCCAAAGGCTTTTTATGCCACACCCGGAAATTATGTAATCTCTTTAACCGCAACTTCGCCACCCAACTGCACTGATACTAAGCTTGATACGGTTTATGTAGAGGCTGTGAATGCCAACTTTACCGTAGATTCAGGCTTTGCTTGTTCTGTTCCATTTACCGCTACATACCAAGACCTTTCAACGGGAAATATTGTAAAGTGGGATTGGCTGTTTGATGATCAAGACCCATTAACTCCTCCTCAAAAGGGTGGAGGGCAAAATCCACAAAGGGTATTTTTTAGTGATGTTATTACTAATGATAAATTGGTGGTTACCACTGCTGCAGGTTGTAAAGACAGCATATCCATTCCAAATTTGGTTCAGGTAGCTCAGCCGCAGGTCTCCTTTTCGGTTGATGTAGTTACAGGTTGTGCCCCATTAAAGGTTAATTTTTCTAATACCACCACTTCAGTTGATAGCATTAGCTCTTTTATTTGGTCATTCGATTCTCTTGGCACTTCAGTTTTACCAAGCGATTCATTCACATTTCAGTTTCCTGGAACTTTTAATGCCTGCCTAAAAGCTACCACTAGCTTAGGTTGCATAGATTCTATTTGCATTCCGATAAAAGCTGGTGATGCGCCAACTATCGATTTTATACAAGAAAAAGATTCTACCTGCGCAGGCAATGCAGTTCAATTTACTGATAAATCTACTGACTCTACCAAGGTTGATTTTTGGAGTTGGAACTTTGGTGACAATACACCACCTGAAACCTCAAAAGGTCCCCGTCATAGGTTTAATGATGTAGGTTGGATTCCACTTGAATACGTTGTTGGTATTGGTGGCTGCTTTGATACTGTTTTTGTTGATAGTGTAATTTTTGTGAATGGTCCAATTGCAGAGGTTCTACAAAGCCCTTACGACTGTAAAAATCCTTTAAACATCGATTTATCTGCAATCATCACTGCAGGTAATAGATTTAAGTGGGATTTCGGAGATTCTCTTGGCTACGATTCTACCAATTTAAATACAAATTACAACTATTTATCCTCCGGAGATTATAAAGTAATTTTTACAGCTTATAACGATTCAAATGGATGTGAATACGCCCAAGAAATTAATGTACAACCAAGGCAAATTCAAGCAAAGTTTACCATAACAGATTCTTTAGCTTGTGCAGGTGAAGATGTGAATTTTGATGGTTTAATTTCTATTGATGAAAAGGCATTGAGCTACAGGTGGGAAATTGGAAATGGCAATAGTTACCCATTTACCCCTAAACCTCCGGTTCAACAATTTAATAATGGAGGTACTTATTTAAATAGACTTATTGTTGAAGATGTAAACGGTTGTAAGGATACCCTAATTAAGCCAATTCAAATTTTTGAAGTTGATCCTAACTTTTTAGTGAATACCAACTTTGGATGCGCACCACTTGCGGTAAACTTTACGGAGCAAATTGCTGCAGATACCGCTATAAATAAGTATGTGTGGAGCTTTGGTAACGGCGATTCTTCTTTTGTGGCCAACCCTAATTATAGTTTTTCAGTAGCAGATTCTTTGCAAAACTTAACGGGAAATACAGTTTCAGACACGTTTTTCGTAAACCTTTTCGCCGTTGATACTTTAGGGTGTTCAGGCAGTTTTAAAGATACTATCATAGCCTACAGATACCTTTCAAAATTTGGAATTTCAACACGAAGTGTTTGCATAGGTGAGCCCATAGATTTTGAAGATTCTTTACAGTTGGCCAACTTAACCTACACTTGGTTCTTTGGCAATGGAGATAGCGCCATTGGAACACCTATCAATTATGCCTATGCAACATCGGGTATTTTTGAACCTTATGTAAAAAGAACTGAGTCGGGGGGAGGTTGTGTAAACATCGATTCTCTGCCAACCATCGAAGTACAAGGAACAACAACTCCATTGTTTTATGCAAACATTACCGATACAAATTGTTTTCCTGCTCAAATATTATTTATTGATACTACTCCTGATACTAATATCGTTTTAAGAACATGGCAATTTCGACAGGGAGGAAACATAATTTCAATTGCTAATGATTCTGCTTCAACTACTTATAATCAGCCTGGTGTTTTCGATGTAAAGCTAAAAACCACCACCTCTAATGGCTGCCAAGACTCTACTACCTTAAACAATTACATTGATGTTGGAGGTCCGTTTGGGCAATTGGTAATTGAGCCTGACACAGCATGTAAAAACGATGAAATAACCTTTTCTATAAAAAACTCACAAAATGTGGCATCTATTTTTTTCGATTTTGGTGATGGAAATGACACCACGCTTTTTAATCCGGATACGATGGCAGCACACCAATACCGCCAAATTGGAAACATTACAAACGCAGTTATTTTAAATAATCAACAAGGAAATTGCCCTAAAACCTCAGTTGGTTCACTTTATATTTATGAAGTTACAGGGGGAATAAGGTTTTTAACTGATAGTAGCTCATGTGCACCATTTTCAGGAAGGTTTTTAGATATTTCGAAAGGAAACGATCAAATGAACTTTTATCTGAATAGTGTTCCTTGGTTTTATAATTCAGACTCTTTATTACTTATTGATAATCCGGGTTTATACCGGTTAACTCAAATTGTTTCAGATAGTGCCACAGGTTGTATTGATACTGTTAATAGGGTGGTTGAAGTTTTCGAGAATCCAACAATTACCGGAATAAAAGACACTACAATTTGCAAAGGCGATACGTTACAGGTATTCCTGTCAGGCGCTTCAAAATACAAATGGACTCCCAACTTATTCATTGAAGGAGATTCTTTAGCAAACAATCGTTTATTTCCTGTAAACCAACAAGCTTATCAAATTTTGGGAGTGGATAGTAACAATTGCAGTACATCTGTAGCATTTGTAGTAGCGGTACAACAAGATTTTTCCTTCAACTTTTATGAAGATACCACCATTTACCAAGGAGAAATTGTGCCACTTACAGGGTTAGCTGATAATTTGGTAAATTACAGTTGGTCACCTTTAACAGGTTTAGATTGTGCCGATTGTCCTTTTCCACTAGCGCAGCCGCTTTCCACAACAACTTACAACTTGAATTTGGTTGATTTTTTTGGATGCTTTCCGAAAGATTCATCTGTTACCATAGAGGTAATTCAAGCCTTTTCGGTTGACCTTCCAAATACATTTACTCCTAACGGAGATGGCGTAAACGATGTTATTTATGCTAAAGGCTGGGGAATTGAATCAATTTTAGAGTTTAAGATTTTTAATAGGTGGGGAGAAATTGTTTTTGAAACAACAGATATTAACCAAGGTTGGGATGGTACTTACAAGGGCAAGCCACAAGAAATGGACGCTTATGCTTACCTAATTCGCGTGGAAGGATACAACGGTGAAGAAATAGCCAAAAAAGGATTTATTAATCTTACAAGGTGAAAAGGCTGATTATTATATCATTTTTTGCAGGTTTTTTCCTGAACAGCTTTGCTCAGCTAACTGCAGATTTTGAAGCCGACTCTCTAGCGTTTTGTCCTCCTTACACGGTTCAGTTTCATGATAAATCAATAGGAAGTGGCATAATTGCCCGAAAATGGGTTTTTGGCCCAAATAACATTGCACAAGGCAATAACAAAAATCCTGTTGCATCTTATGTTTCTTCAGGCTTGTATAATGTAACCCTTAAAGTTTATACAGCTACAGATAGTGCCAAAACTACAAAGTCTAGTTACATCACAGTTTATAAAAATCCTAAACCACAATTTTCAACTTCAACACCACTAAAAGATTGTCCGCCATTAAAGGTGTCTTTTACTGACCAAACTTCCTTAGGTGATGCGCCAATAGCTAGTTATACTTGGACTTTTGGAGATAATTCTGCACCATCAAACTCGCAAAATCCTACACACACTTACACACAACCTGGAATATTTAATGTTGGTTTGGCCGTGGTTGATACCAATGGTTGTAAAGGGGCATTTGACTCAACAGGTTTGGTTGAAGTTTTTGTAACTCCAAAAGCAGCATTTAGCACAGTTTCTATACCACATCATTGTTTAACGCCGCTTACCGTAAACTTCATCAATCAAACTACCGGACCTTCAGGAACCACCTTTGCATGGGATTTAGGCAATGGAACTACCTCAACAGTAAAAGACCCAACAGAAACTTACCAAAATCCCGGAAGCTTTAATGTGACCCTAATTGCCACTAGCCCTAATGGATGTACGGATACTTTAACCAAAAACAACTTTGTTTCAGCAACTACTACCATGGCAAATTTTACATTGCCTTCTGATACAGTATGTGTTGGAGAGTCCTTTCAAGTAAGCAATCAATCTGTAGGGGGTAACCAAGTAGATT
>JAAZVO010000198.1 GCA_018623405.1 Crocinitomicaceae bacterium | reverse complement strand
TCCATCCATAGAATCAACTAAAATTTCTTGAACATCTTTATTTTTCAGGTTTTTGATTTCAATTTTTCCGTTTTTAACAGGCTCTCCTTTTTCGTCTTTTACCTCACCACCCAAGAAGGCAACCTTTTGTGGTCGTGCACCCTTATAAAGTGGAAAAGAAAAAATATCAAATCCATTGAATTTATCGCCATACTTATCTGAAGCAAAAAAGGCTTTCTGTCCATCAGTACTTACCATAAAGCCATGTTCATCTTCTTCGGTATTTATAGGATACCCAATATTTTTTGGCGGAGTCCAAGAGCCATCATCCATCATTTTGGTGTAATAAATATCGTAACCGCCAAAGCCCATAGGCCGGTCTGATGCAAAATAGAGTGTTCTAGAGTCTGAATGCATAAATGGTGCCTTATCATGATAAGCTGAGTTAATCGGCTCAGGCAAAGGTTCAGGACTACTCCAATTTCCATTAGCATCTCTTGTACTTCTGTAAATATCAATTTGTGCGCTGCCTTCTCTGTAGGTTGAGAAGTATAGGTATTTTCCATCTCCGCTTAAACTTGGTTGCGACTCCCAACTTTTATCGTTGTTAATGTGGTCTCCAATGCTTACTGGCTGTGTCCAACGCCAAGCTTGGTAATCTTGATCGAAATAATAATTCGTAGCATAAATATCGCAGTTTTTGTATCCACCACCAACATACCTGCAAATGGTTAAAAACAACTCTTTATTATCAATTGAAATAGTTGCACCCCCATAATTCTCGTTTTTATACATGTTGAAAGGTTCATCCATTGGCACTCCCTCATCAAATGAGTTTCCAAGCCGGTTGGCAACGGTAAATTGTTCTAAATAAATAGGTTTATCAGATTTAATAAAACTTGTGGGCACTTTTTCTTCAACTACGCTTTTTCTGGTAAAATAGAGGTATTTATTATCGGGAGTTAGCAATGGTAAGTACTCATCTGCTTTGGTGCTTACATCATTTACCACAATAGGATCAAAAGGAACCGGATTGGCAAAAACATCTGCATAAAAAGAGGCGTATTTAAAGTCTTTTTCAACCTCTTCTACCTTTTTAGGATAATCTCTGGCAAACTTATTTTCATCGTCACTTAAGAAGTTTAAAAACTTTTTTTGATACTTAACAGCCAAAGCATAATCTTTTCTACCTAAAAAAATTTCGGCCAAGTAGTAATATAAATCAGAATGATAGTTGGGGCAAAGACGCTCAACAGCTAATAAATTATCCTCAGCAGGTTTAAATGAAGTGCCCTCGTACTTTGCTGTTTTAATTCTTTCTATGGCCAAGGTAAAATTAGCTGCAACATAATCGGGCTCTTCTTCCAAGGCTTCTTTTAAATATCGGAGCCTATCGTACTTATCGTATTTCTTTTTATTTGAGCCTTTTTCATAGAGTTTAACTGCTTTCGCTGAAACATCTTCATCGCAATTTTCCTCTTGCGCAAGAACTGAATTGCTGATTAAAGCAAAAAAGAAAATAATTGGAACAACTAAGCGAAAAATCAAACCTGTTTAAAAATTTAGTTGGCAAAATTAAAGGCAAAAGGCGTGCTAAAAATTTTAAAATATGAGTTAAATCATTTTTCAAAATGTTCTAAGTCATCATTTATTTAGAAATGTGCCCCCAAATTTGACCTTACAAAGAGGAGGATATGAAAAATGTAGTTTGGGTAGTTTTGTTGATGATGGCAGCCCCCATCTTTGGCTATGGCCAAAAAGAACTAAAAAAAGAGTTTAATTACGTAAGGTATTTTGACCATGCAACAAAGCAGTGGTCTGAGTTGAAATCAGGAAAGAATCAATTTGTATTTTCAAATGACCCCATTACCGAATTTGTAATCAATTATCAAAGCGGAAAAGTTGAACATTTTAAGGTTACCTCTACCCTATTTCAACATGAAGAGGATGATGGCGAACCTTTTGTACTGGCATCAATTGAAGATGATAGAGGAAAAGAAGGAATTATTCATGCCTACCGCAACGACTTTGGAAATATAAAATCTATCTCAATTACATTTAACGACTATTGGCTTTCAATTCAGTTTTTGAATAAGTAGAAAGTGCTTAGTATTGCCAAGTAAAATAATACTATGGCAAAGTTTATTGAAGCTCCAACAATTATTGCACCTGCAGGTAACCTCCCAAAAGAAATAAAAGAATTTATTGGGGTTGTAAACTCAGGTAATTCTGTTTTTTGTATTCATCTTTTTGCTTTTACCTAATGATGTAGATACAACAGGTGCAAAACCTTTAGGCAAAGTAATTTTAAATGTTTGGTTTGCGTTCGATCCAAGTTTAAGGGCCTTTTTAACCTTTGGCTCATCTACCAATACCTTGCCTTTTGCCCGTTTTATTGCTTTAATAGAAGGCCTAATAGGATGGTTTTTACTTATTCTACTCGTGGTAACATTATTGTACCAAGCACTCATTTAATTTTTTGAACCAAAATTTAATTTACGAGTTAATACATTAATGAAGTTTAAGCCACACCTTATTTTTTTATTCTTTTTTACGTCATTGGTATTTAATGCAAACGCACAGCTAAAAATCAATGTTTCTAATCTTGAAGCCATAAAAGGAGCAATCTATATTGCGTTATACAACTCTGAAGACAACTTTCTTTTACATGAAAAGGCTTTAAGAAAGTCTATTGTTCCGGTAGAATCAAAATCTGTAGAATTTACAATAAAAGATTTGCCCGAAGGTGAATATGCCGTTACACTTTTTCATGATGAAGACAATAATGGAAACCTAACTACCCTATTTGGAATACCCAAAGAACCTTACGGATTTTCTAACAATGCTAAAGGAGGCATTATGGGACCTCCTACTTATGCCGAGGCTAAATTCAATTACCTCGGAAAACCTCAAGAAATAAGTATTGCCCTAAATAGATTACTTTAGGGCAACTTAAATAAACAGTGAAACATGAGGATTTTTGCTTTTTTAGCTTTGATTGTTTCCCTTTCTAGCTGTTACAAACCATCTGAACATCCAAAACCATTTTTCTTTCAAGATTCTGTTTATCAAGCATTTTCAGAAGATACCATTAACCTTTCGGCAAAGCCATTTTCAATTGTATTTGGCTTAGAAGGTTGGGAAGTGCAAGCTGCAGATACGGGTATTAGTTTATCTTATGTGATTACTTCAGACTTAAATCAACATGATAAATTCTTTACAGCTGCAGATGAGAAAACCTTAATCCAAAATTTTGAAGCTTACAAAGTACCCATAGAGCAGAAACACGAATTGGTAACCTCGCAAAAAGCTGCACCTCAAATTATGCGGCATGTATTAAAACGATTTAAAGGCCGGCAAGAATGCTATTTTTCAAGGTGTAAAGAATCGCCTGCGTTATTGAGGTTAATTTTAGATGTAAAAACCATTGATGATTTTCCGGTCCGGAAATTATCAAAAAGTAAGTATTTGTACTTCTTTACATTTAGATCAAATGAAAAAAAATACACCTATAAAGGGTATTTTAAAATCAATTAAATAGAGAAATCTTCTGGCAAAGGGTTATTTAAAACCTTCATATTAAAAACAGCCTTTTTACCCTTTGTGTAAACTGTTTTTATTGATTGATTTACAGCATTCATTACCTCTTCATATTCTCCAAAAACCTGTGTACTCATCCCATTGGTTTGCCTATGTATAGGATGAGTTTTTAACTCCTCAATAAAGGCTAAAACTTCATTTTCATAATCTTCGGTAAGTGGATACATACTAATTTCAATAGCAATTTTCATCTCAATATTTAAAAGCTTTTATTAAACCAAAAAAAGAAACAACCACAAAATATATGGTAACGTAATAGCCTTCGTAAACTTTTGCAAATTCAATATTCAAATACCTATAAACGAAAAAAAAAGCTAAAAGTGCGACTCCGAAATTTACTTGTTGTAAAATAGCTTTAGCATTTTTTTGTTGAGCCTCTTTGTTTTTCTCTGTTATGGCAACTGGATAATTGAAGTATTTAGGAAACCTACCCAAAACATCTATACCAATAATAATTATATATAAAACCCCAAGCGAAATTAACATTGAAGATTTGGGCCCAAACCCATCAGCTTCTCCTTTGTAATTAAAATGGATTGGAATTTCTTCAGGTATTTCAGAATAGTAAATTACACACATTACCAAAGTCACAAAAGCCATTAAAAAAGTGAATGCCCTGAATATTTTGGCCATGTTCAAATTAAACTAAATTACCAACAATGAATGTGTAATTTCGTTTTTTCATCTCATGGATTTCAAATTAATTTCAGATTATCAACCAACAGGAGACCAACCTCAAGCCATTGAGCAATTAGCACAAGGTGTATTAAATGGCGATAAACATCAGGTGCTTTTAGGAGTAACAGGCTCAGGTAAAACTTTTACCATCGCTAATTTGGTAGAAAAAATTAAACGCCCTACCCTAGTGTTAAGCCACAATAAAACCTTGGCAGCACAACTTTATGCAGAGTTTAAGCAGTTTTTTCCTGAAAATGCGGTAGAATACTTTGTTTCTTATTACGATTATTATCAGCCCGAAGCCTACATGCCTGTTTCGGATACCTACATAGAAAAAGATCTCTCCATTAACGATGAAATTGAAAAATTAAGGCTAAGTACCACCTCCTCTCTACTCTCAGGTCGAAAAGATGTTTTGGTAGTTTCTTCTGTTTCATGCATTTATGGTATTGGAAACCCTAAAGAGTTTGAAGAAAACGTAATTGAAATTGAAGTTGGAGATACCATAAGCAGAAATTTATTTCTGCACAGGCTAGTAGAAGCGCTTTATTCTAGAACTCGCACAGAGTTAGAGCGTGGTACTTTTAGAGTGCAAGGCGATACAGTTGATATTTATTTGGCATACGCAGATCATGCATACCGTGTAATTTTTTGGGGCGATGAAATTGAGTCAATCGAAAAAATAGATCCCGTTTCTTCTGCAGTGCAAGATGAGTTTCAATCTATAAAAATTTACCCGGCCAACATTTTTGTAACTACAAAAGATACCATGTTTAATGCTCAAAAAGAAATAGCATTAGACCTTACAGACCAAGTTCAATATTTTACCGATATCGGGAAGCATTTAGAGGCAAAAAGGCTAGAAGAAAGAGTAAACTACGACCTTGAAATGATGCGAGAACTTGGTTATTGCTCAGGCATAGAGAACTACTCAAGGTATTTTGATAAAAGACCTCCCGGTTCTAGACCTTTCTGTTTGTTAGATTATTTTCCTGATGATTACCTAATTGTTATTGATGAGAGCCATGTTACCGTGCCTCAAATTGGTGGCATGTATGG
>JAAZVO010000197.1 GCA_018623405.1 Crocinitomicaceae bacterium | reverse complement strand
ATGCAAATGAAACTTTTACGTTTATTGCTCCTGGGTACTACAATGTTGGGCTCTCTGCTACCTCAGATAGAGGCTGTACATCAGTAACTTATCAAACCATTACAATTGCACCTAAACCAAAAGTAAATTTCTCTTTAGGAAATGTATGTAACGGTAAAGCGGTTGATTTCCAAAACACTACTGTTTCTTTAGGTCCTGCGGTAAATTACAATTGGAGTTTTGGCGATGGTAATTTTTCTTCTGCTGAAGAGCCAAGTCATATTTATCCTTCAGATGGTAGTTATACCATTAAGCTTGTAGCAGAAAATACCTCAGGTTGTAAAGATTCTTTATCAAGAATGGTAGAAATTTATCCAAACCCTACAGCTTTATTTACAACAACTGATGTTTGTATTGGTAACGGAACTACTATAGAAAATAACTCTACCTATAATGGAGGAATGGTAGAAAATAATTTTTGGGATTTTGGTGATGGTACTTCAAGGTTCGATTTGAATACCTCAATTTCAAAAATGTATGATGATAGTCAAACTTATACTATTTCATTAAGTGTAAAAACTACCGATGGCTGTACTGATACTACTTCCGGAACAGTAACAATAAACCCACTTCCAATTTATCCGATTGTACCTTCAGGTCCAACTGAGTTTTGTGAAGGCGGTTCAGTAACACTAGAGGTAATTCCTGACAGTACAACTTCTGCTTTATGGTCAACCGGAGATTTGGCTTATTCAATTGATGTTGAGCAAAGCGGTTTGTATGAAGTTGTATTATTTACCGATAAAGGTTGTGAGTATAAGACCGAGCAAGAAGTAATAGTAAACACAGGTTCTGAATTAGAAACCTCTAATGATACCTCCATTGAAAATGGAGCAACCATTGAATTAATGGTTTCTGGGGCTGCCACTTATGTATGGAGTGGTTTTGCAGATGGAACTACTTCAATTAATGAAAAAGTAGAAGTTTCTCCAAAAGTTAAAACTACCTACACCATTGATGCAATAAATGAATTTGGATGCGAAAGCTCTGCCGAAATAAATGTTTTTATTGATAATAATTACAATTTAATTCCATCAAATGTGATGACACCTGATGGAAATGGAAGAAATGATTTCTTCTATATTGAAAATATCGATAGGTATCCTGATTGCGAAGTTCAATTGTATAACTCGTTTGGGAAAATGATTTATTCTCAAAAAGCTTACATGAACGATTTTGATGGAACACTAAATGGCGAGCAGCTGCCTGAAGGTACATACTATTACATTATTTCATGTGATGGCTATGATCAAAATTTCTCAGGAGCATTAAATATTTTAAGAATTAACGAATAAACCCCGAAACACCATGAAAAGGCTTTTATACGCATTTGTTATTGGATTAGGATTTTCAGGCAGCCTAGCAGCTCAGCAATTGCCTATTTCTAATCTTTATGATAACAACAGAATGATCTTTAATCCGGCTAACACCGGTCAGCATGATGGACCTACCGCTATCCTGCACCATCGTCAACAATGGATGGGTGTTCAAGGGGCTCCAATGAATCAAGTTTTAACGTTACAGTCGCCAATAGGAGAATATGTAGGGGTTGGAGGAATGATTCAAAATACCAAAACCAATATTTTTAGGCAAACTTCGGTTCATCTGAATTATGCTTATGGAGTAGATGTTGCTTTAGGCCACAGAATTAATTTTGGTTTAGGTGCTGTTTATTATCAAAATGCTCTTGATCTTTCTAATTTGGTAGTACAAGACCCAACGGAGTTAAGCTTTTACTCTTCTAACTTTAATGGTTCCTCTTTTAACTTCGATTTTGGAATAAGATACAATTGGGATAAGCTAGAAGTAGGATTATCAGCTAATCAATTGCTTAACAATAGATTAAATGATTTTAACCCTGATGGAAACCGATTTAATCAATTTAGGACACATTTTAACGGGATTGCTTCTTATGGTTTTGATATAGAATCAGTAAATATGATTATTAAACCTACTGTTTTGGTTAGGTATATTCCACAATCAGGAACTTTTAATGATTATTTAGTTTCTATTGATTGGAAGAATCTTGTATGGGGAAATATTGGTTATAGAGATGGATACAATTACATTTTTTCTGCCGGAACGTGGTTAACAAACAATGTAAGTTTAACCTATTCCTATAATTATTCTTCAGAACTTCTTTCTTTAGAAAGTTTTGGAACACATGAACTTCAAGTAAAAATTAACCTAAAACCAAGAGATGGTGATGGTCCTTTTAAAACAAATGTTAGAACAGGTGAACTAACTGAAAGAGAACAAGCGCTTCTAGAAAAAAGACAATCAGATAAAACAGTTATTATCATTAAAGGTAAAGGATACGATGCAGGTAATGAAGAAATCGTGATTAAACCAGGTCAAAAAATGGGAGAAGGCGGAGAACTTGAACAATTAAAAATTGAAATGTTCGAAATCAATAAGAAAATTGATGCATTATTGAAAAAGGACCTTACCAATAAAGATGAGAGAGCTACTGCTGAAGAGGAAATTTTGAAATTAAGAATGAGGTTAATGGAGTTATTAGATAAAAATAATCCTGATAATGTTCAAGAAATTTCTGATGAAGTAGGGAGCATTCAAAAGAAAATTGAAGTATTAAAACAAAAGATCCAATAGATTTTGAAAACTAAATTTTTATTTCTTCTTACCTTCCTATTTGCTTACAGTTTCATGCAAGCTCAGGACTTGAATGAAAATGAAAATAAGATTCAAGACCTACGCAAAGAACTTGTTGAGCTTGATAAGATGTTAGGCACGGTAAAAAGTCAGGGTGAAGAAAAAGAAGCCATTTTGGATAATTCTGATCTTGATGATGAAACCAAAAACTATATCAGGCTTATAGTAGGAGACTACATGGATGCTTCGGTTGCAAAAAAAAGTGATTTAGCTTACTTAAGTGGTCAAATGAACTCTCTTCAAACATCATTAGAAGGTCTAAAAAAGAATGTGTATTCAGATAATGCTTCAATCAATAATAAAATTGATGATTTAAGCGCAAAAATTGAATTGAGCCAAGGATTATCTACTGAGGATGTTGCCGAAATCAAAACTGATATTATTGGCCTAAAAGCCCAAGTTAATGCCATGAATATGATGGGGGCCTCTAGTGATGGTGATAATTCATCAGGGAAAGACAGGTTGATTATACAGCAAGAGCAAGAAACTGCTTTACTCAAGGAAGAAGTAAAAAAGCTGAAGACACAATTAGAAACAGCTAATTCAAATGTTAGGTTTACCTCAACCGAAGAGTATAAAACACTTAAGGATCAAATCCTTCAATATCAGCAAGTAATTAAAGATCAACAGGATCAGATTGTGGTATTGAACGCTAAGGTTGATATGCTTGAAGAGCAAGTTAGAAATAATGATGAAATCAAAGCTTTAGCATCAAAAGTTGAAAATTTAGAATACAAAACGGAAGAAGTCCAAAAGACAACCCTAGAAAAAATTAATAGGGATGAAATAGAGGAGTCGATTTTGGGTATTGATGTAATTCAAGCGCAATCTGAAACAAATAGAAAAATTGACAACATCAACGAAGACTTAAAAAATCTAAAGTCTATGATTGCTAGGGGAGAAGTTAATGAAGTAACAGGGCAACCACTTTTGTTTAAGGCTTCTAGCACTGGTCAATTCCATATCATCGTTGCTTCAAGAAGAACAGAGGAAGCCATAAAAATAGCTCAAGATGATTTTGCTAAACAAGGATATCCAACTCAAATTGTTCAAAATTCGAGTAAATCATGGTATCATCTATCAGCAGAAAGAAAAGAAACCAGAACCGATGCAGGCAAAAAAGTCTCTGATTTTAGAACTAACGGCTTTAATGGTGCGTGGTGGTTATACTTAAAAAATTGACGTTCATCTAAAAATTAAAAATAACAAGTTGTTTTTTGACTTATTTTAACTTATTTTGTGAAACATAATTTCGGGGCATGAAAAAACATTTATTTGTAGGGATATTTTTATCCCTTTTCGCATTTTTATCTAATTCTACTTATTCGCAAATTCAAATGGCCGATGACAGCACGGCTATTATAAAGAACTCTCCTGGGGGAGCTGAAGTTTTTGCGAATACTGTAATTTATGGAGCAGGTTCAAAAAATGATTTGGTTTATTCCTTTTTAAAAGGTGATACCTCAAACTTTTTTGTGTTGGATTCTGCCTATGATCCAAATGGCACCCAAAATGCTGATTTTTGGGTAGGAGTGCAGCAAAACCCCACATTTGCTTATACGGGAGCAAATAGTAAGTTTAAGTTTTGGATAAAAGTTGAAGATCCCGGTCAAAATAGAGAGGATTCAGCAGAGTTTGTGGTGTCCATCTTGCCCCGCCAAAGGCCTACAATATCTGCTTTAACACTAAATATTGATGAAAATGCAGCAACATCTACACTCGCTGCCCAAACAAACTTTAATACTTCTTTTTCCGGAACAGACCCTGATGGAGATAATGCCCAAATAACCTATTCAAAAAAATCAGGAGATGCTCAAATAGTGGTTGTAGATAATGGTGATGGAACCTTTGGTATAAGAGCTAGTTCCTCTCTAAATTTTGAATCAAAGAATCAATATAAAATTCGGGTATTAGCAACAGACCAAGATGGTGATACAGCATCAGCGTTATTTACTGTTGATGTAAATAATGTAAACGAAAGACCAACAATTTCATTGGCCTCTGGCTCAACTACAAGAAGCTGGTCGGAAACAGCTAATAGTGGTACCGTTTTTCAATTTCAAGTGGCAGATCCTGAGTTAAATATAACAGGTCATTCTATAGTTTACTCTATACATTCTCAAACAGGAACTTTGGGTAATAACTCCGCATTTCAAATTGATCAAAATGGAACCGTTACTGTGGTAAACGTAGGTAACTTGGATTATGAATCTGGAGTTCGTACAGTTTATATGACAATAAGGGCTCAAGACCAACTTGCTTCTGGAACTTCTATCAAAGGAAACCCGTTGAATCATGATATTAATGTTACTGTAAATATTACTAATGACCCGAACGAAACTTATAATCCATCTTCAAATGCACCATCTCAATTTGTGGTTGATAATCTATGTAATAACCTTAATCTTTCTTTAGATCAATCTTATTTAGCAAACCCTCCCAGTCCATATCGAAACGATGGTCCCTATGGTACTTCTTCAGGTCAAGATATTTATTATCAAATTAGGAGAATTGAACAGCAAAAAGGAAGTGCATTATGGGGTAATGAAAAGTCTTTACCTAAAACCGAATTAGCTTACAAATGGAATACGGGAGCAAGGGTTTACAATAAAGTTGAT